>JBFWSD010000536.1:0-5390 GCA_050248575.1 Gemmataceae bacterium | reverse complement strand
GAAGGAGACCGTCATGCTGCACGCCGCAAAACTCCTTGATCGCTGCACTCGCCGCGACATGCTGAAGCTGGCCAGCTTCGGCGCCCTGGGCACCACCGTGACCGGCTGGATGGACATCGTGTCGCAGACGGCGCTGGCCGCCGACGCCCAGAAGCAACGCAAGATTCCCAAGAACATGATCGTGCTGTTCATGTCGGGCGGGCCGGCCCATACCTTCACCTTTGACCTGAAGAAGGACGGCGACCGGGGCTGCCCGTATACGCCGATTGCCACCAGCACCCCCGGCATCCAGATCAGCGAATACTTGCCGCTGGTGGCCCGGCAAATGCATCACGTGGCCGTCGTGCGCGGCATGTCGACCGGCATTGCCGATCACGGCCCGGCACATTACCTGATGCGCACCGGCTTCCGGCAGATGGCCGGCATCCAGCATCCCCACTTCGCGTCGATGGCGGCGTCCAAGCTCATCCGCGATGACAACGGCATGCCCAGCTTCGTGTTGCTCAAGCCGGGGTCGGGCTCCACGCTGGGCTGCTCCAACGGCTTCGTCGATCCGTCGACCCGCCCGCTGCACCTGCGCGACGTCAGCCAGGGCATCGCCAACCTCAATCCGAAGGATGGCGTGGCCGCCGTGCAGAAACGGCACGGACTGCTGCAAGACCTCGACAACGGCTTCCTCGACGAGTACCAGGCCGACGCCATCAAGGCCAAGCTCGACGGCTACAAGAAGGCCGTGCAGCTGATGGACATGGAGAAGGCCCGGGCTGCCTTCCAGATCGACAAGGAACCGCAGGCCATCCGCGACCTGTACGGCGACACCGTGTTCGGCAAACAGTGCCTGGGTGCCCGCCGGCTCATCGAGAACGGCGTCCGCTTCGTGGAAGTGATGCATCCCAAGTACTGGGACACGCACGGAGGCGCGGTGAAGGGGCAGCAAAAACTCACCGAAGAACTCGACCGCCCGATGGCAGCGCTGATCGAAGACCTGGCCCAGCGCGGGCTGCTCGAAGACACGCTCGTCGTGTGGATGGGCGAGTTCGGCCGCGACCTCTCCGGCAACGACCACTATGCCAAGGCGTGGACGACTTGCTTCGCCGGCGGCGGCGTCCGCGGCGGGCAGATCATCGGCCGCACCGACAAGAAGGGCATGACGGTCGAAGAACGCCCGGTCAGCGTGGCCGACTTCGTGGCCAGCATCTACAAGGGCCTGGGCGTCGACCCGCTCAAGAAGACCTGGGTGCGCGGCCGGCCCATCGGCCTGGTCGACAGCAACGAACCCAAGCCGCTCGACGAATTGTATAGCTGAACGCGATGCTGATGTCGAATCACGAACTGCCCGGGCTCACACCCGGGCAGTTTTCATTGGCAGACCTAGCCCTTCAACGCCGCACTCAGGTCAAGGATGGCCTGCTTGGCGTCGCCAAAGAGCATCACGGCGTTGTCGGCGGCGAAGAGCGGGTTGGGGATGCCCGCGAAGCCCGGGCTCAAGCTGCGTTTGATGATCACCACGCTCCGGGCCTGATCGACATCCAGGATCGGCATGCCGGCGATGGGGATCGACGGATCGTCCTTGCGTGCCAGCGGGTTGACCACGTCGTTGGCACCGATGACCAGCACCACATCGGTCTGGCGAAAGGTCGGGTTGATCTCGTCCATGTCCTTGAGTTTGTCGTAAGAGATATTGGCGTCGGCAAGAAGGACGTTCATGTGGCCGGGCATGCGGCCGGCGACGGGATGGATGGCGAATTCGACGGCGGCCCCTTTCTTCTCGAGCAGCTTGAGAAGGTCCTGCAAGACGAACTGGGCCTGGGCCACGGCCATGCCGTAGCCGGGCACGATGACCACGCGCCGCGCTCCTTCCAGAAGCAAGGCCACTTCCTCAGCTGACGACGACTTGACGCGGCCCGCGTAGAACTCGTCACTCTCCGTGCGCGAGGCGACGACGGCGCCCACGCCCGCGAACATCACGTTGGCGAGCGAGCGGTTCATGGCCCGGGACATGAGAGCGGTGAGGATGAAGCCGGCGGCGCCGACCAGTGAACCGGAAATGATGAGCACGCTGTTGTTGAGGACCCAGCCGTGCCCGGCAGCAGCCAGCCCGGAATAGGCATTGAGCAGCGAGATCACCACGGGCATGTCCGCGCCGCCGATCGGGATGACGAGCAGAACGCCCAGGAGCGCGGCCACCCCGCACAGCAGCCAGAATGAGAGCGTGGTGGCGGGATCGAGTACCAGCCACACGCTCAGGCACAGGCAGACCGCAGCCAGGGCCAGGTTGATGGGGTGCCGTCCGGGCAGGAGCACGGGGCGTTCATCCATCACGCCTTGCAGCTTGGCGTAAGCGATGTAGGAACCGGTCAGCGACAGGGCGCCGATCAGGCCGGCGGCAGCCGCCGAGATGGTGAACTGGAGGTTGAGCGGTTCGTCCAGGCTGCCCTTGAGAGCTTCCTCGAAGGCGGCGCCCACGGCCAGAGCCGAGGCGCCGCCGCCGAAGCCGTTGAAGACGGCCACCACCTGCGGCATGGCCTTGATCGGTGCGCGGTAGGCCATGACGATGCCGACCAGGCTGCCCGCCGCGATGCCAGCCACGATCACTTCGAAACTGACGATGCGGCGATCGAGCAGCGTGACGACGATGGCGACGAGCATGCCGAGCGCGCTCAGCAGGTTGCCCCGCACCGCCGTGCGCGGGTGCGACATCCCTTTCAGCCCGAAGATGAACAGCACCGAGGCCAGCAAGTAGAACAGGTTGATGAGCGTGTCAGACACGGTCGTCCTTTCGCTGGAACTTGCCGACCATGCGCTGGGTGACCAGGAAACCGCCCACGACGTTCGCCGTCGCCAGGGCAACCGCCACGAAACCAAGGATGGTGGTGAAGAGCGTGAGTTTCATGCCCGAGGTCACCAGCGTGCCGACCAGCGTGATGCCGGAGATGGCGTTGGCCCCCGACATGAGGGGCGTGTGCAAGAGGGGCGGCACGCGGCGGATCACCTCGAAACCCACGAACAGGGCCAGCACGAAGATCGTCAAGGCCGAGACGAAAGCGTCCATCAGTTCTCCTTGGCGGCGGCGAGCTGGGCGCGCACGGCCGGGTGGATCACCTCGCCGCCGCAGGCAACCAGGGTCTCGCGCAGGATTTCGTCGTCAGCAGCGGGGCTGATGCGGCCCGCCTTGTGCAAGAGCAACAGGAACGCGGCGAGGTTCTTGCCGTAGAGCTGGCTGGCATGAAAGGGGACCGTGGCAGCCAGCTGAAGGGGGCCCAGCACGGTGACGCCGTGGACGACGACCTCGGTGCCGGCCCGGGTCAGCGCGCAGTTGCCGCCGTTTTCGGCGGCCAGATCGATCACGATGGCACCGGGCCGCATGCCCCGTACCATGTCGGCGCTGATGAGCAGCGGCGCGGGCTGCCCGGGGACGAGGGCGGTAGCAATGACCACGTCGCTCTGGGCAACCGCCTCCGTCAGGCGGGCTTGCTGTTGCTGGTAAAATGCCTCGCTCTGCTGACGCGCATAACCGCCGGCTTGTTCCGCGGACTCGACGGGCAATCCCAGCTCGAGGAATTTGCCGCCGACACTCTCGACCTGTTCCTTGACCGCGGGCCGGACGTCGTAGGCGCTGACGACGGCGCCCAGGCGATGCGCCGTGGCAATGGCTTGCAGCCCGGCCACCCCGGCGCCGACCACGAGAACGCGCGCGGGCGCGACGGTTCCCGCCGGGGTCATCTGCAGAGGAAACATCTTGTCGAGGCGGGCCGCCGCCACCAGCACCGCCTTGTAGCCCGCCACCGAGGCCATCGAGGTGAGGGCATCCATCGCCTGCGCCCGCGTGATGCGCGGCAAGAGTTCGAGCGCAAAGGCGTCGACTCCTCGCATGGCCAGCTCATGCATCCGGCCGGGATTGCCGAGCGGATCGAGCAAGCCGATGACAACCTGCCCCTGCTTCAGGGAGGCAGGATCGACATGGCGCAGGGTGACCAGCCAGTCGGCCTGGCCAGAGGCCTGGCCGGGATCGACGAGGCGGCAACCCGCTTTCTCGAAGTCAGGGTCGGGGTAGCCGGCGCGTTGCCCGGCGCCGCGCTCGACGACGACATGCAGCCCTTTTTTGACCAGTTCGGCCACGGCCGCCGGCACGAGTGCGACTCGCAACTCGTCGGCCGGCTGCAAGGGCACGCCAATACGCGTCGTCATTTCGGTCCTCGTGGGAATCGTGTCGCGGAGATTATACGAGACGACCGCAATGAAGGGAAACGGGCACGCGCCGGGCTGATCACACTTCCATGTCGGGCGGGCCAGGAGGAGGTTCGTCGGTGGGAGGGGCTGGCTTGACCAGGTCCTTCAAGTTCTCTTTCAGATCATCGCTCGCAGGCGCGAGGTCGAGATCGTCGGGCAGCACCTGTGTCGGCGACATGCCGCGCTGAGGCGGCTCTTCCAGAAGCGGCGTTTTCTTGGCCGCCTTGGGCAGAGGCGGCGCGGGCTTGGGAGCAATGGGGGCTTCGGCGGCCGGCTTCGGCTTGCCCGCTTCGGCGGCCGGCTTCAGCTTCGGGGCTGCCTTGTCCTTCAAGGGCACGGGCTCTTCGCTCGATTCGAGCATCGCCTCCACGCTGGGAGGCTTGTCGGTGCCCGAGAGCGGCGGGCGGTCTTCAAAGGAGATCTGGTAGCGGAAGTTGCCAATGGTGAGCTCGTCGCCCGGCTTCAGGCGGCCCTCCACGACGCGGACGCCGTTGATGCGCACGCCGTTGGTGCTGCCCAGGTCGCGGACGACCAGGTGATCGCCAACGCGGGCAATGCAACAGTGCCGTCGCGAGATCTTGCGGGAATCGAGACGGATGTCGCACTCCATGTCGCGACCGAGCAGCAAGATCTGCTTGTCGACGGGGATGTTCGCCCCTTCGTTCAAGGCCAGGAGATGTGCCGGCATGAGTGTACTATAACATGCACGCTGGCGAGGTGCCAGAACACGCTCAAGGCGAAGAAGCCCGGCTTCGTTGGAAGCCGGGCTTCTTGCAAGTTGACGACTGGTGAAGGTGCTCAACGGAACTTGTTGTGGCAAGCGCCGCAAGCAAGGGTGGTCTCGTAGACCATGCGTGAGCCGCCTGCGCCGTCTTTCTTGCCGACCGCCTCGGCCCAGCGCGCGGAGGGCTCGAGGGCGCCGTTGATCATCTTGCTGAAGACCTTGGGGTTGTCGGCAAACTTGTAGGTCTTGAGCATGTGCATGGCGACGGCGGCCTTGTAAGCTTCGTCGAGCAGTTCGGGCGTGAATTCTTTTTCAGGGATGCGGTTCCCCAGCCCGGTGATCTTCTTGAAGTGCAGTTCGATGCCGTAGCCGGCCGGGGGTGCGGAGAACTGCTTCATGAGATCGGTATGATCGAGGTTGGCTTTCTTCATGATGT
>JBFWSD010000535.1:0-5403 GCA_050248575.1 Gemmataceae bacterium | reverse complement strand
CGTCATTGAGGCGAAAACATGCTGGAGGTGAGTGCCATTTCGGGGCGTTGCCGGATCCGTGTCGGCAACAAAAGTCGTATGGGAGTCAGCAGTTACGGCATGAGCACGCGGACCACGGCCTGGGGGCTTGCACACTCGCGATTCGGCGAGTTTCGCCTTAAATCGCCAAGCGGCAATGACCTGAGGCGATTGGCACAACAGGCTTCATGTGCAAGAGAAGTGTGCAAGGTGCCCTTTCACGGACAGACAAACCTGACACGTACTTTTCCACTGCCCGGCGCATCATTATGGGAAATTAGCCCGCTGCGCAGCGAACGGGAGGTGTCGAATGATCGGTCAACCAATGTCGCTCGGTGTCGCAACCAGATGCGAAAGTCGTGTGGCCACTGTAGCTTGAAGCGTTTGTTTGCGCACTTTTTGCTTTTCGGGGCCGGTGATTTGATGCAAATCAAAATCCTGCAATGGCTAAGAGCGATCAGAAATAGGTCTCCATTGCGCAAGCGGGGATGCAACGCATCCCACCTGGCGGTACAAGGTGAGCGTCCTGGTGGCTGCGTGCGTTCGCCCTTGCCGGGACTTCACGGCGAAGGGCGTTTGGGCGGCGGGGGCAGCTTGCCGTCCGGGATGTACGCCTTCCACTGGCGGACGGCGCTGTCGCGTTGATCGACATTGCTCCCGGGATCGAAGCCGACGGTCTTGGCACCTTCGGGAGCCAGCAGCGCCGGGTGATAGTAAGCGAGCTCGCGCACAAATATCTTGAGATAGAGAATCAGTGCTTCGTAGGTGTGCGGGTCGGTCACTTGCCGCTCGCCGAAATCGTGCAGGAGCGACTCCTACTCTACTGGGCTGGATCATGTCATCTCCAGGTGAGACAACACGGGCTGAACCTTCTCAGCTAGCCCGCAGCACGCTGGCTGGATCGAGTTGTCGGATGCGGTAATAGGGCAGCCAGGCCGCTAGCAAACAGATGACGCTGATCAGCAAGACGCTTCCCAGCGCTGTCCAAGCGGAAAGCAGGATCGGCGCCCGCGGCGAGGAGAAGAGTCGGCCCAGCACCTGGACAGCAAGCAAGCCCAGCGCCGAGCCCAGCACCGCGTTGGCGAGGGCACGGGCAATAATGAAATGAGCGATGCAGCCATCATCGGCGCCCAGTGCCTTCAATGTCGCGAACTCCTTGAGCCGTTCCATGACCGATGCGTAGAGGGTCTGAGTCACGACCCCCAGGCCGACGAGCAGCCCGAGCAGGGTGGCCAGGCCGAAACTGATGCCGATGCCGGTGCGCGTCAGCCAGTAGTGCATGCACAACAGGCTCCAGCTGAAGCGATCGTGGGCGTCGAGGATATCGGGCACCCGCGCCGCAATGCGGGCACGAAGTTCCTGCACATCGATTCCCGGTTCGGCGGTCACCAGGAAATACGAGCACTCCGCATGCTTGACACCTGTGAAACGCCGGGCACGTTCGAGCGTGGTGAACACATAGGGGTTGGTCGTGAAGCCGACAATGCCCTCGGTCATGGCGACCACGCGGGCGCGCTGCCCGTTGATCTCGCGGACGTCGCCCAGCCGGCAGTTGCCCAGCTTGGCCGCATCGCAGGCGTCAATGGCGATGCCGTCGGGATGATGGACAATCGAACCACGTTCGCCCGCAACCAGGGACCAGGGCCCGCCAAGCAGGCTGCCGGGCTCGCAGCCGACCACGATGACGTTCTCGAAACTGCCATCGGGCATGGCTGCCTGGGCAAACATGACGATATAGGGCTCAGCGCGGGCCACGCCCTCGATGCCGCGCAGCCGGTGGATCCAGCGTTCCTGCACGAACCCGCCAATATCGACGTTGTTCATGTGGCGATGGCCAACCCAGATGTCGGCGCGGCCGTTATCGACCAGCAGGCTCGCCTTCTGGATCAGACCGAGCAACAGTCCTGCCTGCAAGTTGACCAGCACCACCGAAAAGGCTACCCCCAGGAGCGAGAGCACTAGCCTGGTGCGATCGGTCAACATTGCCCGGAAGGCTACGCCCCACATGGCTGCACCTCAAGGCATGAGCGACTTGTGTGGGAGGAAATGGATTGTGCCGTCCTTCATCCCGACAGCCAGTTCTTGTCTGGCCGCGTTGAAAGAGACCGAAGTCGGCTCGTGACCGGGAAGCAGGTCGGAATGTGCTGGTGTGGCAAGATCAAGGAGAGAGAGCTTGCTGGTCGTCTGGCCCGGAACCTGCACGATGGCTACCAGATGCTGCTCGTCGCCGAATGCCAGCGTGGGAGACCCCAGGCGATGCGCGACATTCATGGAGTCATGGACGACGTTGCCGCCGGGCAAGTCGAAGACACGCAGGTGGCCAAGATTGTCCACTGCTGCCAGGCGTTGGCCGTCAGCCGCGTAACACAAGAAGTTGATGTCGCCCATCAAGCCATTGACGTTCAGTTCGGAAGGCACCCAGTCGGCGGTGTCATAGACCAGAATCAGCCCATTGCGCTTGACCACGGGCGGTTTATTGACCCACCCGCCCGCAGCGAGGAACTTGCCATCGGGAGAGAAGGCGACGGTGTTGCCCCAGCGGGGCACATTCCGGCCCGGTCTCGGCGGGTAGCGAACGGTGCCCGTGGCGACATCGATCAGGCCCGGGACCGCCTGGTTCACGCCGATCATTGCGACGGTCTGCCCGTCGGGGGCGAGCGCAACGGAATAGGTCCAGTTCATGACGGGCTTGTCGAGAAGGAGTTGGCCGGAGTCGATGTGCCAGACGTAAACGTGGCCGCTTGGATCTTCCGGCATGCCTGCGGCCAAGAGGCCGCAGGCGGCGACACGGCCCGCGACGATGGACAGGCATGAGATGCTATAGTCTGTGGCAAAAGAGTGCAACTTCTTGCCGGTCTTCATGTCCCACAGGTAGACGTTGCCCTTCTGGTCGCTGGAGGCGAGCAGGCGGCCATCGGGCGAGTAGGTCATGGCAGTGACAAACTCGGTGTGCGCCGCCAGAACGCCGGGCCGGGACGAGGGTGTTGCCACGGCAACGATGATCGTGGTCGAGACGGCGAGTGTGCCGAGCAGGCTGGCCAGCTTGAACTTGGACCAGGCCAAGGTCTTGCCGACAGCGTCCGCGAGCGTGGCAGCCTGCCCGGTCGTTGTGCCCGCCGCAATGGAGGCCGCCAGCTGGGCCGAGGACTGCCCGGCAATCGACGCCGCCGTGGCTTCCTGTTGCAGCCAGCCCAGCAGGAGCGCTGGTGCCGCCACGCCGCGCCGGGCCAGAATCTCCCGCAGCTTGTCGAGCCCGCGGCTGGCACGTTGCGACAACGTCCCGCGCGGACAGCCGAGCAGCGAAGCTGCCTCCTCCTGGCTGCGGCCCTCCAGGTACCGAAGAATCACCGCTTCCCGCAAGGCAACCGGCAGTTTCGCCAGCGCCAGATCGATTTCCTCACTCAAGTTTTGCCCTGGCACCGTCGCCGCTTCCGGCCTGGCCGCCACCTGTTCACGCTGGTTTCGCCGCGTTCGGCTGCGAATCAACTGGATCGACACATCGCGGGCAACCTTGTGCAACCACGGCACCAGCAAGCGATCCACCCGTTCCGCGTGCCGCGACAAGATCAGGAACACCGTCTGGGTTGCATCCTCGGCGTCTTGCTGATTGCCCAGCAGGCGGTAGCAAGTGCGTGCCACCATCCCCTGGTGGCGGCCAACGATCTGCCCGAAGGCATGTTGCGAACGGGTCTGCTTGAACTCGGCCAGCAAGTCGGCGTCAGTCGCCACACTGGCCTGGTTCTTATCGCCGATGGCCATAGACATGTTTCTGCCCATGAATTGTCAGGTGCATCCGGGCCGTCATCTACTATCCGCCGCAGGCCGCACAGATGCTCCAAGAATCTGCAAGAAAATGGGGCAGAAACGCAAAGCATGCAAATATAGAAACTTACGACAAGCTCAAGGCTGCCGCATGGGCCGCTGCCGTCCCTCCAGACGTCCGAGAGCCGCCCGGGCGCACTGGGTCAATTCCGACCCGGGCTCGCCGGCTGCAATCTTCTGAAGCAAGGTCCGGGCACGTGGCGTGTCGATTTCTTCGAGCAGGTCGAGGGCACGAAAGTAACGCTTGGCTGTGGGCGACTCAGCCCACCTTCTGCCCAGGTCAGAGACCCACTCCAGCCTCCGTCGGATCTCGACCGGCATGGGCCGACCGGTCCGCTCAGCCGCCGGGATGAAACTCTGTTCCGAGTCATCTTCGAGCTCCTTGTCAACGGCCTCATGGGCAGACTCACCCAGACGCACGAGTTGCCGTGCCGCATCCTTCCAGGTGGCCGTGTCGCGAGAGCGAAGACGCTCGAGCAGAATGCGAACCTCGCCCGGATTCGTCACGGGCACAGGCTGGAGCTGTTTTTCAAGGACTTGCATTACTTCTTCGGGACGCAGGGCGAGATTACGCCTGGCATCCAGTACGGCGTCGCCGTCCTGTGCCAGTTCAGCCCAGAGCTGGTCCACCGATGCGTCCGGGCGCGGCGCGGGCAAGGACGTCCCTTGCAAGCTTCGCACGTTCCAGAGCAGGACGGTCCCCTCACTGCCGCGCGAAGCGATCGTGTTGCCGTCGAGTGAAAGCTGCAAGGAAACGGCATCTTGATGTCCACCGAGTTCGGCGAGCAGTTTACCCGAGCTGGCGTCCCAGACACAGAAGGTGCCGTCTGCAGTGCCCGCCAGCACACGAGTTCCATCCGGCGTGAAGACAACCGTCCAGGCAGCAACTCGGCTGCCGCCGATGCGTAAACGCTCCTCCATGCTGAAATGATCGCAGAGATGGATGGTGGTATTGGTGGCGAAGGCGAATGTGCGGCCGTCGGGCGCGGGCACGCACCTGGTATTCGATCCGGGGTCGCCCGGAAAATGCCCTTTGCGCAGGTCAAGCCGGCGCCGCGCCTTGCCAGTGGCCACCTCCCAGAAATGGAGGCGGCTGCCGTCGACTGTGACCAGATTCTCTTGCTCGTCAAACTTGATGAACCCGTAGCCGTAGCCGACCAGGGTCTTGCCATCGGCAGAAAAGGCAACCGGGGGCGGGCTGGAAAACGAGCCCTTGTTGCCGGATTTACTTTCGTACTCGGCGCGGCGAATGGTCTCCTGGAACACCTTGGCGCCGGACGCGAGATGCCAGAGTCGGACGTCGCCATCGATGCCGCTCTCGACCAGCAGTTTTCCGTCGGGCGAGAAGGCGGCCTCGTTGCACGCGCCAGGGCTCTCGATAGTGCGGATGACCTTGCCGTCGGGCCAACTGCGAATCTCGATATTGTTGCCGTTCACCAGGCACAGCTGTTTGCCGTCGGCCGAGAAAGTAGCAGACTGGGCAAGCGCGGCCTCTCCAGGAAAGGCCGCCGGACTCCAGCGATCGTCCGCGCCGCGACGCAATAGCCCTACCCGACCATGGCT
>JBFWSD010000534.1:0-5406 GCA_050248575.1 Gemmataceae bacterium | reverse complement strand
CGTCGCAGCCCACCGTGGACGTGGTCGGGGCCGCGGCCACCGATTCCTGGCCCACCGTGGTGGCGCCGCGCCACCGAAATCGTGTGAACGTGCTCTGTGCCGATGGCCACGTCGAACCCATGGACGCCAGCGGCATCGATCCGCGCTTGCCCGCCCAGCAAGCCGATTACTGGCGTGTGAGCAGCGTGCCCTGATGGGGCGTGTCAGCGTGCGGCCGATCCGTGCCGGCACGCATGCCGCAGCGGGCAGAAGAAGCTGCACTCGTCTTCATGCCGGGTGAGCGAAAAATCTCCGTCGCGCATGGTGCCCGCCATGTCGAGGGCATTCTTTACCCCGCCCGCCACATCCAGCGGCACTTGCTTTTCCTTGCCCATTTTCAGGCTGCCCACGGTCGATACCGCCTTGGTTGCCTCGAAGGCGTGACGTTCGCTCAGGTGCAGGTAGGCTCCACCTACCACCTCGAGTCCGTGCGTCTCTCTGAGGGCCGCCGCGTACAGTAGAAGCTGGATCAGCCGGCCGTCGGCCAGCTTCTGGGTCAAGTCCGAGCGCCGGGCGGGTCTGCCTGTCTTGTAATCGATGACGATGGCCACCGTGTGCTCGTCGCGGCGCACGTCGACGCGATCAATCTTCCCGGAGAGGGCAACCGGCCGCCCGCGTCCATCCGCTCCCAGGTGCACGTCGCGAACAGGATACTCGTTGAGCAGGTTGCCGTGCTCCTTCTCGAGCAACTCGAGGGCAGCGAAACCCAGCGTCAAGACTCCCTGATCATGGTGGAAGAGCGTGCGCAGATCGGGGGGGACGAGCCCGTCGTCGAGGTCCTGCCACTCTTCCTCGAACAGGTCGATGAGTCGCTGGCGCTGGCCGTCAGCGATGGGAGGCAGGGGAGTTCCTTCGGCCCCTGCGAAGCTTCGCCGCAGTTCCACGTAGAGCCGCTGCAACACGCGGTGCACGAGCAGGCCGTAGTGCATCCGCGCCTGGTCGGGGTCGCGTTCTTCCAGCCGCAGCACGCGCGTGCCGAAATAGCGAAACGGGCAGGCCGCATACGTTTCCAGGTCGCTGGGACTGAACGAGCGGCTCGCGGGAAAAACGAGCTGCATGAGCGTTGGGGCATCAAGCACTACCTTGGCGGGGAAATCGCCGCGGGCCAGCCAGTCCTCCCGACGCGCCTGCAAGTCGGCCAGCATCGCCTGATCCGCCGGCGCGCATGGAAGAAGTCCAGATTCTTCCCGCACGCCGGTAAGCCGGGCCGCCTCGCGCGGGCTCGACACGAGCGTTGCTGCTTCCAGTGGCGGAATGTCAACGAGTTCGCTCACGGCGGACAGGAACTTGCTGGGCAGCGTGCGCTGGTCGTCGCTGCGGAGCGGTCTCGACAGGACGAGTTTTTTCTCGGCGGCTTCGAAGAGCTGACGAAAGAGATAGAGGTGCTCGCGCTCGCGCTGTTCTTGCTGCTCGAGAAGTTCGGGAAAGGCGCGGCGTCGGTTCGCCGCGATGCCCTCCTCCGGATGCGGAGGCACCTGGCCATCCACGAGCCCGAGGGCGTAAACATGCTGGAAGCGAAGCGCGCGGATTTCGCGCAATTCAAAGAGCTGGACGCCGGCATCGTCCTCGGTGCGAATTTGATAGGTCTCGCCGCTGAGCGCGATCTGCAAGAGGGCAAGTTTTGCGGGCAGCCCGCCCGGCGCTGGCACGCGCGTGCCGGGCAGCCCGGCGAGCGAACGTAGAATGGCCACCAGCTTGAAATACGCTTGCTGGTCCTTCTCAAATTCCACCCAGGGCACGGCCGGACTCGCCGACAGTGGATGCGGCGTCTCGGGCAGCTGTTCCGGATCGCGGCGCGGCGGCGCCAGCCAGCTATCAATCTCCAGCGCGTCGAGAAAGGCAACACAGGCACGGGTGAATTCGGACAGCGGTGCCGCGCTCGCCGTGTCGTGCAGGGCCGCCTCGAGCTGGGCCACCGGTTCGAGCACTCCTTGCAACGAGGCCAGCAACTCGACGAGGCTGTCGCGCAGCTCGCGCGTGCTCGCGATGTGCTGCTCGCGCGAACGCGCCGTACCCTCGGGCAGTTCGCCGCCGGCCAGCCAATCTTGCAGCCTCGCGCCGAGTCGGTCAACGTGACGCTGCCAGTGGTTGATCCAGGTGGAGAGATCGAGTCGCCGGCGGCCGCGCGGCCGCTGTGCGAACAGATAGTCGAGCCGATGAGTTGCTGCCAACCGGCGCCGTACGAGCGGATGCAGCAACAGATCGAGCAGGCGTTCGTGCCGCCAGTCGCTGCGAATCAGCTCGAGGGCCCGTTCCAGCACGCGCGCGGGCCGCGACGTGGACACGAGCAGGGCTCGGCCCGCCAGGTTGAACTCGAGGCCGGCACGCGGAAAAACCTCGCGGATGAGCGGATCGTAGCCCGGGCCAGGAATCACCACGGCGACGTCGCTCAGCCGCATCGGCTGGCCCGCGGCCTGCGCTGCGCGAAAGTCCTCCTTGATGCGGGCCGCCACCGCCTCCACTTCCTCGCGGAGGCCATCCGCGTCCAGCTGGTAAATCGCCGCGGCAGCCACTTGCTTCGCAGCAGTGACTCCGCCGGCTCGGCCAGGAATGCGGCGGCCGATTTCTGCTAGCGCTGAAGGCCCTTGTCCATCGTCGTCGATGACGTGCATGTCCTCGACGCGGGCCCGCAAGAACTCGGTGGCGGCCTCCAGCGTGGGCCACTCGGGCTGCCCGGGCTTGCCGATCAACCGCAGCAACACCTGCTTGCGCTCGGCCAGCGCCGCAATCAGATCCAGCTCGACGCGCTCGAGCAGATGAAACCCGTCGACAACAATGAGCTTCACGCGGTCGAGAAAAAGCCGGTTGGGCCAGCTGGTGGGCGTGCGAACTTCACGCGCCAGCTCGACGACGCGATTCATGCGATCGAGCCGACCGTCGGCGTCCAGCCCGTCGAGGTAGTGTTGCAGCGCCCGCTCGAAGGCATGCCCGGGCTGATCGGGAATCGGCAGGCCGACGGCTTGCCAGTCGCGCACGAAGCGGGAGAGTTGCCCGACCAGGCCAGGCCCAGGCATGTGGCCGGTTGCTTGCTGCCAGGCATGGGCCATTCGGACGACGCGCTCGGTCCCGTCGAGGCGGGGCCGCTGCCTGGTGCTGTACTCCAGCACCTGGGCCACGAACGACTCGAGCGTGTGCAGGCCGGGCAGAACAAGTGCCGGGCGCTCGCTGCGCCGGAGCCACTCGTGCAACAGAGCCCGCTGACGCCGCCCGGTGGGCACGATCCACACGCAGCCCCGCGGCTCGTCATGCAACGGTTGCAGGAATGGCAGAAGTGGCCCGGGCCAGGCGGCAGGATCGAGCGACAGGGCCGGCTCGGGCGTGCGGAGCAATCTCAGCATGTAAAATCTCAGAAGCCCGGCTTCTTGTTCGTTGCCCGATCACTCATCGAGAAACGCCTGAGAAGCCGGGCTTCTTTCACGACCCATCTGGGTCTGATCTCACTTGTATTTCCCTGTGTGCTTCAGCCAGCGTTTCTCCAGTTCGGGGAAATCGCAGCCGTAGTGTTGCTGGACGGCCTTGGAATAGCCCTGCTTGCGGGCGTCCTTGAGGAAATCGACGAAGGTGGTCGGGCCCTTTTCCTTGACCATGAAGTCGACGATGGAGACGCTCTGGGCATAGAAAATGGGCAGGTCGGCGGCACGCGGATAGTCGTGCATCTCCATCAGGAACTGGACGCCAAACAGCTCGTCCTTGTCCTTGGGCAGATAACGCAGCATGCCATTGATGCTGTTGCGCGGTTCGGCCAGCACAGCCATGCCTTCGTTGGCCCAGCGGGGCATGGCCTTGCCGAAGTTCTCGTACAGGATCACGTGGGTGGTCTCGTGCATCACGATCGACTTCATCTTGTCGATGCTGTCGAGCGCAATGTTGATGCAGTTGGTGACAACCCGGCCATCTTGAGTGGAGTAAGAGAAATGCCCGGCCACGTAGTCGGGCACCTTGGTTTCCTTGCGATAGTCGGCGCTGTTGGCATGGACGTAGATCTCGCACTTGAGGATGGCATCCTTGATGAGCTTGTCGCCAAACCAGCGCTTCTGGATGTCGGCGCGGGCCGATTCGGCCACCCGGGCCACTTCCTCGGCCTTCTCCTTCGGCTGCTTGTGGAAGATGCGGAAGTTAGCGGTCTCGGCAACCTGCCAGCCGTTCCGCGCCGCTTCGAGATGCTCGATCTTGAGGGAAACAGCCTCTTTCTTGTCTTTCGCCGGCGTGAGAGCCGGCGTCTTGGCAAGCTGTTTCTGGGTGGGGTCGGGTTTGTTGGCATCGGCCCGCACCAGCCCGGTGGTGGTGAGGATGGCCATGAAGCCCAGCAGACCGGCGATTCGCAACCACGTCATCGGCGTGTCCTCCCGGTAGAGGGTCCCCCACTTTTCCAACAATACATTCTACCACGATCTGACGAATCACGTGAAGCGATTTCACGAGTTTGCGGAAGATCGTTGGGCAGGATTCATCGTTTCGCCCTGCTGCCGCGTCTGTCTAGAATAGAATCCATCGCCGCCATCCTCTCGCGGAGTGCCATCATGACCGTCGTCATCCTGGGAGGCCACGACGATTATCACGCCGTGCACGTGCAGCAGCGCTTGCAGCAGGCGGGCCACGACGTGGCCCTCCTCGATAGCCGCTGGTTTCCCGCGCACATGCAAATCGCCTACGACCCGGTGCGCGACACGGGCGTGTTTCATCTCCCCGAGGGCCGCAAACTCCCCTTCCAGGACATTCGCTCGATCTACTGGCGCTGCTACAACAGCGTGGCCGTGCCCGCCATCAGCGACCCCGAGCAGCACTACATCGCGGCGAATGACGCCCGCAGCCTGTTCGATTCGCTGCTGATCCGGTTGCCCACGCGCTGGGTGAACGGCTGGAACGCCTATCAGCTGCACCAGACCAAGCCAGCGGCCCTCGCCTTGGTGGCGGCGCTCGGGGTGCCAGTGCCCGCCACGATCTTGGGCAACGAGCCCGAAGCGGTGCGCGAGTTTGCCAGCCAGCATCCGAATTGCATTTTCAAGCCCGTTCAGGGCGGCGCCCACACGGAACGCCTCGGGCCAGCACACTTGACCGACGACAATCTTCAGAATCTTGCCTACGCCCCGGTCACGTTGCAGGAAGAGGTGCCCGGTACCAATATCCGAGTGTTCGTGGCCGGGGAGCGCGTGCTGGCTTGCGAGGTCCGCACCGACGAGATCGATTTCCGCAACGATCAGGAGGCGCCGATCTTCCCGCACGAGGTGCCCGCCGAGATAGGGGCGCAATCGATCCGCATCGCCCGCGCTCTCGACCTGTTGTGGACCGGCATGGATTATCGCCTGACCCCCGAGGGCTGCTACGTCTACCTGGAAGCCAATCCCAGCCCGATGTTCGTGGGTTTCG
>JBFWSD010000533.1:0-5409 GCA_050248575.1 Gemmataceae bacterium | reverse complement strand
CTTCCGATCTCCTCCGCTTGCCTTAACAGAATCTTCAACTCCAGACGCATCGTCGCGTTCATAAACTGATGATGCTTGCCACTGGGAGATCCGAATGGAAGCAACGATCGGAAAGCAACCATCTGGGCGCCTGCTCTATCCCGTGTTGATCGTGCTGGCCGGGCTCATTGCCTATTCGAGCTCCTTCTCCGGCGCGTTCGTATTCGATGACGAACCCTATATCCTCGATAATGCGCAGATACGCGCCTTTCCGGCGGAAGTTTCCTTCTTACAGTTACGCTCGCTGCTCATCCAATCGCTTGCGCTGAATTTTGCCCTCGGTGCCTACGAGCCCTTGGGCTATCACGTCTTCAACCTGGCGATTCATCTGCTTGCCGGCCTGGTTTTCTACGGGCTCGTGCGCCAAATCCTGCAACGCCAGCCGGCCGGTTCAACCTTTCACGACCGCAGCGACAGCCTCGCGTGTGCTGTCGCCTTGCTCTGGATGGTTCACCCGCTACAGACCCAGGCGGTGACTTACGTGATCCAGCGCGCCGAGGCCATGATGGCCCTCTTCTACCTGGTGAGCCTTTATTGCGTTGTCCGCGGCGACAGCGCGGGCCGCTGGAGCTGGGTCTGGTATCTGGCCGCCCTGTTCGCCACGGCGCTCGGCATGGTGAGCAAGGAAGTCATGGTCACTGCGCCACTGGTCATCCTACTTTTTGACCGGATCTACCTGGCCAGTTCCTTTCGCGAACAGTTCGCGCGGCGCGGGCTAATGTACCTCCTGTTATTCTCACCTCTCCTCTTGCTCACGCGCGTCCTGCCGATGCTCTTCGAAGAGAATCCTAGCCGGGTGGGCCTGGTTTCTGGTGAACACACCACGTGGGAGTATCTGCGCACCCAGGCCGGCGTGATCCTCTATTACCTGAAACTGGTCGTGTGCCCGTATCCGCTGTGCCTCGATCATGGCTGGCACATTGCCGCGAGCGCCACTGAGATCGTGTTGCCCGGGCTGATTATCCTTGCGCTGCTGGCCGCAACGCTCTGGGGACTGTGGCGACAGCCCAAGCTCGGTTTTCTCGGACTTGCTTTCTTCTTGATCCTGGCCCCCACCTCCAGCATCGTGCCCGTGGCTGACCTGTGCGTCGAACATCGGATGTATCTCGCCCTGGCCCCGCTGCTCGTGCTGCTGGTCCTGGGCGTCCACCAGGGGCTAAGCAAGTTGGCCTCCCGTTTCAACTGGGACGATGCGGGGCTGCGCCGCCGTGAACTCCTGCTGGTCGCCGCCACCGTGGTTGCGTGCAGCGGGCTCACAATCCTGCGCAACCTCGATTACCAGAATCCAACCACCGTCTGGCTTCGTGTCCTCGATGTCTATCCGGATCAGCCCCGCGCACACAACAACCTTGCCCAGGCACTGACGGACCAGCAAGCCTACGAAGCGGCCGATGTCCACTACCGCCAGGCCATTGACCTCGCCCCTTCGGTTGCCTTCTATCGATTCGGTTACGCCGTCATGCTTTCCAAGACGGGCCGACTCGAAGCCGCCGAGGCACAGGTCCGCGCCGGGCTTGATCTTGCCCCCAGCGATGCCCACGGCCACGAAATCCTTGGCACGGTGCTGCTGCGGCGTGGGCGCATCGAGGATGCCACGGTCTCCCTTCGCCAGGCGTTGCACCACCAGCCCACGCTCGAAGATGCCCGCGTCCATCTGGGGTTGGCCTTGGAACTGCAAGGCCAGTACGACGACGCTGAAGCCGCCTTTCGTCAAGCGATCGCCGACCATCCATTCAGCCTGAAGGCGCACCGCCACCTGGGCAATCTACTGGTCGACCAGGGACGACCGGCACAGGCAGTGCCGCTCTTGCAGCGGCTTGTCGAGTCGGTCCCGGGAGACTCCGAAGCGCACACCGACCTTGCACGTGCCCTTCTGACAGCGGGCCAGCGACAACCAGCACGCCAGGAATATGCCGAGGCCTTCCGCATCCAGCCAAACTGGCCGCTGGCCCACGCCGGCCTCGCCTGGGAGATCGCCACCGGCCCCACGCCGGGAACCAGCGTCCGAGACGCCGTACGTCTCGCCGAGGAAGCCTGTCAAGGTACGCTCGAACGGGATCCCATGCTCCTGGATGTCCTGGCGGCCGCCTATGCGGCCGCGCGCCGTTTCCCCGACGCCGTGCGCACGGGCCAGCAAGCACTGGCCCTGGCACAGAGCGCCGGGCTCGACGAACAGGCTCGCCAGATCAAACAACGCCTGTTGCTCTACAAGAACAACCAGGCCTTTCACGACCCCTCGCTCTCGCGACTCCCGAACCGCCAGTAGTCTCAGTCCTGTTTCGCTGCCGCAGCCATGGGGGGCTTGAAGTCATCCGGGATCGTGGGCAGTGGCTCGTGGCTGAACCAGCCCGCCAGGCCGCGGTTGGAAAAGTAGAGCGGCGCCACCCACAGATGCGAGTCGGCATCGAGCTTGCCGCCCGTTCGCCGCAGCCGGTAACCAATGCCGTAATGCACGGTCCCCGTCGTGCCGTTTGGCGTCACTTTTCCGTTATTGCACACGTAAACCACTCCGCGCGCATGATTCTCGATCGCGCCGAGCGGAAACACGGCTCGCCAGCGTTCGCCGGATTCAACGACCTCGAGGCGTACTTCTTTCTGTTGGAGAGGGACCGCGCTGCCCGCCTGCAACGGTTGGTGGGCCAGGAATACTTCGGCCATCGCCGCATCGGTGAAGAACGACGGGCTGGAATGTGGCGCCCTCACGATCGTCAATTCGATGGTCGGCGCGCCGACCAGTTCCGCACCGTGATCGAGCGGCGCCCCACCCTCGGTACACAGACGCACCTGGATCGTGCAGGTGCAATAGAAGCCATTATTGAACAGCCTGGGATTCCTCTCGTCGTTGCCACGGTAATAAACAGCACTGAGCCGGTAAGGCACACCCGCACGCGCTTCCAGCAGGGCCTGCTCGTTCAGATCGTCGAGCAAAGGAACGATTTTGGAGTCGAGGCCAAGCTGGTCCCCCGGCCCGAGCTTCCGTCCAACTTGCTGCGCTTCTGTACGCAGCGCATAGACCCTGATCAGTTCGACCACCATGCCGAGCAAGACGAGCACGATCAGATTGGATGCCGAGAAGAACCTGGCGTAGCCGGTTGCCCCTGATGAGGCGGAATCTCCCTTCGCGCGGCGCCAGTGCCGGGCTGCCAGGAACACCACGGAAACGATCAATGCATAAAGCGTCAGGTTGCGATGGCGTTCCGCGAGCGTGCCGGCCGCCTCAAACAGCGGAAGGTACGTTGGCCACGCGAACCAGTCGGTCCCCTTCGGAATCCTGGCCAGTTTTCTTTCCTGCGCTAACTTGGCCGTCTCCAACTCGAACTGGGGCAAGTTAGCAAGATAGGCGTCGGGCCGGTCGAGGAACTTGTTGAGACAATCTGCGCAGCAAAACTGAACCGGCTTGCCCATGTGAATGATGGAATGGCTGGCAAGAGCAGGATTGCCCGGCACTACCGGGCAATCCTTGTTAACAAGATCGGCCGCCCACGCGGTCGAACTCGCCACGAGCACCAGAGACAGCGGTAGCCAGCCGGTGACTGGAAAGCGCATGGCGGAGAGTTTCCTTTGAGGCAGCCTGTCAGGGCTCGCTTTCCGCATCTTGCCTGGCCGAATAGGCTGGGTCCTCGTCCCCCTCTTCAGGGAAACTGAACAGGTCATTGCAGCGCGGGCACTGGCCCGCAGCGCCGGCCCGCCGCATGTGGTAGCGCAGCTTCTGCCCGCAATTCGGGCAGTTGAAGCGGCGGAACTCGCGTTCGTCCACATGCTGCTTGCGCTTCTGGGCGAAATGAAAGAGCAGAATGTACGTGCCAAAGAGGAGGTTGGTTTCGAAGAGGATCGGCCCCATTACCCTACCGAAGGCTGACGCTCCTGGTGCGTACCTGGGCACCAGTTCGGTGAAGGCACCATTGCTCTTGCACGAGGGGCACATCAGGCCATTGGCCGGGGAAAGGACGTTCGTCTTCTTGCCACACTTGGGGCACTCGTAACCGAGCTGTTTGCCCCTGGGCGTGGCCCGGACGGTCATGAAGCCGGTCACCACAATGATGATCGGACCGGCGATCCACAGGGCGATCATCGCGCGTGACAACCACCGATGCATGGTACGCCTCCTTACCAAAAGGTGTGCAGGCGTTCCTTCAAACACAACACGCCCGATCCTGCGGTTGCAGGATCGGGCTGTGTTGCATTTGCAGTAAGCTCAGCACTCAGTCGATATTCTCGACTTCGGCTTCCTGGGCGCCCTGGTTACGCGTGGTAAGAGCGCGCAGAACCTGCAGGGACACCGTGTCGCGCAGGAAGATGGCGTGGCCATCAGCGAAAACGACGTTGACGCCGCCCGGATGGAAGCTGAACGCTTCGCTGTTCGGCCCGCAGTCGTGGTTCGTCAAGATGCACCCGTCGCCGTTGGGGTCGGGCTGGGTATACGTCGCCTTGGGGTTGTTGTTCAGCTTCTTGGACAGACCCGAGGCAAAGTCGGGGGTCGCCCAGCGCCAGTGCGAATGGGGCCCAGCGGTCACCGGATCGTAGTAAGCGCCGCTCGTGGCCATCATTTTTTCATTGGCACCTGTCATTTCGTAGAACATCAGCGTTTCGGAGGTGCCATCGCGGATGTCGGAGATCTTCGGCAGCCCCTGCATGGCGTCGACCGTGCTTCCCGTGGTGACCGGCTTCAGCTGGACCATCTTGCTGCTCGAAACGCCGGAAGGCGCCGAGCCGTAGTCCTGGTAGTCGGTCTGGCTATACTGCTTGCCAGTGAGGGCCGTCGTCCAGAACAGACCGGCGCCACCCTGATCCACGCCGTTGGCGTCGATCTGGGTGTACGGAATCGAGGTGTAGTCGGCGCAACCATAGCCCTGGGTATCCTTGTTCCCGTCCACGCGATCCTCGGAGAGAGGATTGGTGGGGCAGAACAGGGCCGGAATCACGTCCTTGCCCGCGCCGTTGGTGGCGTTCGTGGCCTGGTTGTAACGGATACGCAGGTCGAACTTCTGATAGGCGTAGTCCTGTTCGAGGTAGGGCAGCAGCAGGGTGATCGGCGAGTGCAGGTCCTGCACCTTCTTGAGGCCCATCGAGATCGGCATGCCGTTCGCGCCGTTGCCGCCGTTGCTGATAAAGACGTGCTCGCCCGCGCGGGGCAGACCGCGATGGGTCGATTCGAAGTTCAGAGCGGCAATGCCGAGCTGGCGGACATTGCTCATGCACTTGGAACGGTTGGCAATTTCGCGCGCCTTTTGAATGGCGGGCAGCAGCATGCTCATGAGCACGGCGATAATGGCCACCACCACCATCAGCTCGATGAGCGTGAAGCCTTGGCGGCTTCTCCTGGGTCTGAGTCTGGAAACCATGGATGCTCCTTTGAAAGAGAAACAGAGA
>JBFWSD010000532.1:0-5421 GCA_050248575.1 Gemmataceae bacterium | reverse complement strand
GCGTTGAGAAAGAGTGTCGGACCATGGGCATCCATTGCGCAAGCGGCGCGCAGAACTCACTCAGTCGATATCAGCGTGTCGTCGGGGGCTGGGGCGCGAGGCGTTGCAACAGGCGCCAGGTGCCGGCGAGGATGAGCATCAGTCGGCCGCAGACGCCGAGCACGACCAGGAAGACGAAGAGCCAGCCCGGGCCGAGGGCCAGCCAGCCCAGGCAGCCCAGCACGATCATCTGTTCCGGCCAGAGCCGGCGTTGCCAGGCCACGGCGGCCGGGAATAGCCCGACGCCCACCAGTGTTCCCAGCAGCACCAGGAACAGCACGGTCAGCTCGAAGTTGCGGCGGGTTCGCTGGCCTTGCAGGGAGAGGATGGTCAGGCGCGGTGCGGCGTCGCTGCTCGCCTCGGAAAGATAGACGGGTGTGCCGCGCTCGCCGAAGAGCGGGGCAATGCCCAGCCGCGCGGGCCGCGTTTCCTGGGCGCCGGCCAGGCGGGCCTGCTGTTCGGCCCGTTCGCGGATGCTCTGGAAGTTGCCCGTGCGGGCCAGTTCGAGGTTGCGTTCGCGCAGTTGCTTGACCCGTTCTTGATGGATGCCGAGTGCTTGCTCGGCGCGGCGCAGGTTGCGATAGAAGTCGACCTGGGCTTGCAGGAGTTGCGGATCGCGTTCGCCGCCCCGCGCCTGCGTGGACAGGACCGAGCTGAGCTCGAGCAGGGCTTCGGTGCGACGCAGCATGTGCGTGCCGACATCGTCCTGGGCGAGGCCGCCCACTGGCCGATAACCGATGGGCACGTGACAGGTCCAGAGCGTGGTGGAGCCGGGATCGCCCACGCCTTCCAGCTTGGGGCGATCGAGGCGCGGCCTGGTCAGGGTCTCGCTGGCATCGGCGTAGGCCCAGAACAGCTTGAGCGTGAAAGCGCCGCTGCGCGACGAGAGGGGCAGCCACAGCCGGTCGGGCGCGGTCTGGATGCGGGTGACCTCGGCGTCGTCGACCGTGACCGCCAGCAACTGGGCGCCGGCGGGCAGCTCGATGGCCAGGTCGGCGCCCGAATCGTGATAGAGCCAGTAGCTGGCCTCGTGCAGCCAGCGCTGCCCGTCGAGCAGGGCCGCCGACTGTTCGTCGAGGAAGATGCGAAACGGCGTGGCCAGGGTGGGCTGGGTGGGGACGAGAACGAGCCGCCAGTCGGCCTGTTCGATGCGCCAGGCGGTGCCGGCGCGGCGGATGCGTTCGGCCTCGGCGGGCCAGGCGGCCAGCGTGCGTGCCGCCGCGGGCAAGGCTTGCAGGCCTTGTGGATTCTCGACGCGCAGCTCGCGGCCCGCCACGGCGACGTAGCGTTGCAGCTTGGTGCTGCCCGTGACGTTCACGTCGGGCATCAGCAAGGGGGCACCCTTGCGGAGCGGGATGCGGCCCGTCAGCTTGAGCCGATAGAGGCCGTTGGCCACCTCGGGCAGCGTCACGGTCCAGACTTGTTCGCTGCCCCCGGCGGCGAAGCCGCGGCGCTGTTCGATGCCGGCGGGCGTTTCGAGGCGGACGTTGCCCCCGTGCCAGTTGCGCAGGGAGACAAGGAGCGTGCGGCGATCGGCCCGCTCGACGTCGCAATCGATGAGGGAGTGATAGATGAGCTCGTCGTCGACCAGCTCGACGAAGCCGAGCACGGCGGTGTCGGCCCGCACCGGCGCGGGAACCACGGCGAAGCTCGCCGCGAAATCGCCGAGCTGATAGAAGTAAGCGAGCTGGCGGGGCTGCGGCTCGAGAGCGGGCAACGGCAGCAGCCCTTTGACCAGCTCGGGCTGTACGGCCACGCCCGGTTCCGCGCTCAGCGTGAGATAGGTCGTCTGGCTGGTGATGTGCCGCAAGCGGATGGGCTGCAGCCTGAGCAGGGGCCGATCCGGCAGCTTGAGTTTCTTGCGCGTCTCGTCGAGCTGCTGCCAGCCGCTCAGCTTGAGTTGCGTGGTGCGGACGGGACGTTCGAGCCAGACCTGGACCCGGCTGCCGCTGCGCGACCAGTTGCGGACGTCGGCGCCGTTCACTTCGACGCCGCGCACCGTTTCGGGCATTTCCCATTCCAGCAAGAGGAGATCGGTATCGCTGGAAGTGATCTGGGCCGTAAGCGAGAGGTCGGCTTGATGGGCGCCCACCTGCCAGTTGAGCTGTTGCTTGCAGGTCACGCTCGCGCCGGGCACGGAAAGCTCGAGCTGCACCACGGGCGCCCCTTTCACGCGATCGAACGTGAAGGCGAAGATCTGCGGCCCGGGATCGGGCATGCCGGTCCCCTTCCACACCTCGGCGAAGCGATCGGGCAACACACCGGTCACACGCTGGCTATCGACGTGGCGGATTTGCAAGCCGTCGCCGCGATAGGCCAGGTAGCCGTCGCTCTTGCGAATCTGCAACGGTCTGGGCACGGGCAGCAGCAAACCTGGCCCGAGCGGGCCGCGCGGGACCAGTTCGAGCCCGATCTGCACGCCCGTGGTGATGGGATGCTGGAAGGTGACGATCAGACGCCGCCCGTTCTTCGTATCGATCCCCCAGTCGACGAGGCGCGGGAGCTGTTCGCTGGCGGCGGCCCCGGGCACGCTCGCCGCTTCCACGCTGCGTACGTCCAGCATCTCGGGCAGGTCGAAGGCGAAGCTGGTGGCGGCCCCTTGCTCCACCTTGTATTGCAGCACCGCGAACAGGCTGCTCGCCGACGGATTCAGCTTCCACAGGTACGCTTCGCGGACGTCGAGGATGCCGTGCTGCGGCTTGGCATCGTCGCGCCAGCGGACTTGCAGATTGCGGATACGGCCCAGGTCGGCTTCGAGGCGCAGTGGCTTGTCGGCCGGAGCTTCCTGGGGGATCTCGGGATTGACGACCTGCCGCCCGCGACCATAAGCGGCGAAGAGCGAGCGGGCCCCCGCGGGCACTTCCAGCTCCAGCCTGGATTCGGTCAGCTCGGGAATGACGAAGCCGAGGGAGCGGTCCGGGCCGTTCGCGCTCACATCGACCTGGAAGCGCATGAGGATTTCGTGGCGGCCCGCGGGCACTTCGAGGGCGAAGCCGCCCTGCTTGAGCGCCTCGAGAGCAACCGGCTTGCCCTTGTCGGATTCGGGCACGCCGGGCTGGCGCAGGAACTGCTCGATCGGTTTCACCCGCGCCTCGGGCGGATTGTTGGCCCCCAGCGGAATCGTCACGCTGGCCTTGTCCTGGGCGAAGCAATGCACCTGAAAGCGGGCGTCGAACTCGGCGATGTTCCCTTTGACCTTGGCGTGATAGCTGGCGCCGATGAGGACGGCGCCGCGCATGCCGGGCCGGTCGGCCATCTTTTCCAGGCGTTCGATCAATTCAGGGGGCGCCCAGACTTTCTGTTCGTCGGGTTTGCCCTCCTCGGCGGGCAGCAAGTAGACAGGATACACGGTGCCCGGGGGCAGCTGGCTATGCAAGGAAGGTGCGACGACGGTGGCCACCACGAGCGCGGCGGCGGCCGCACTGGCCCGGGCGCGCCGCGTCGTGCTGCGCAAGAAGCTGACCAGCACCACGACCAGCCCGACCAGCAGCGGATACCAGGCGAGCCGGCTGGCGGCCTCGGGCAGCCAGAGCAAGGCGACGCCGCCCGCGGCGATCCAGCACCAGAGCAAGCTCGAACGCAGCGCGCGCGACCAGCGGCGGCTGCGCCAGGCAATCCAGCCCAGAATCGCGGCGAGCACGAGGCCGAGCGTGGGGAAGAGATCGCGGCGCACCACGAGAATGCCGGCATCATCGAGATGATCGGCGCGCGGCTCCCATTCGAGCCAGTTGCTGCCGAAGTCGAAGCGTTCGAGCCCGGGCGCGTTGCCCGGCCGCGGCGGGCTGTATTCTTCTGCGCGGAGCCAGTCGGGGACGGAGCGGAAGCGGCCCGAGGGATCGTGCCCGTGCCGCACGGCCGCGGCCACGGCTTCCTCGAGGGAATCGGGAATCTTGTGGGCGGAGCCCTCGCGCAGCCAGCGGTCGAGTTGTTTGCGGGTCGTGAGCACGAAGGCCTGCCCGGCGGGCACGCAGATCAAACCCAGGTCGGTCCAGGCGGAAAGCTGCGCGGCGGGCGTCTGGCCCTGCGGCGGGCGTTTGCTCACGGCGAGCACGATCGCCGGCGTCAACTCCTGTCGCTCGAGGGCCTCGGCATCGACCACGATGGCTTGCCGGACCGGCATCTGTTCCAGCACGCGCACCAGAGATTCGCCGAGCGTCAACAGGCGGCCCGGTGTCTGGCCACGGGCCACGGCCGCGCATGCGTCGGCGAGATCGGCCGGATGCACGCGGACGCTGTCGGTACGCAGATTCCACCAGCCCGTGAAGGCGCCCAGCCGCTCGAGGCTCTGCTGCGGCGTGAGATAGGGCCGATTCCACATCGTGCCCGCATCCTGATCGACCGCGCCGGGCAACTGTTCGTAGCGCTCGCGGACCAGCGGCGTCATGCCCGGCGGCAATCTCCAGGTGCGGCGCAGCGACAGCACACGGGCGGGCAACTTCGGCAGCGGGGCCGACACTTCGCTCCACAGTTTCCACGCCGGCGTGGCCACTTCATAGACGATCTCGATCTCATGCACGCCCGGGCCGGCGATCGGCAAGTCGATGCGAACCCCATCCTCGGTTTGCACCGGGGCCGGCACATGTTCCACCCAGCTATCGTCGGCGAGCGCGGCCACGCAACGCGCACCGGCGGGCAGCATCAGCGGAAGCAGACGCTGCCGCCAGTTCCAGATGCGGAAGCGCAGATGACTGAGCAAGCGGCCCGCCGGATCGACCGTCGTGGTCAGCTCGGCGTCTTCCACGAAAGGACCGGCGGTGGTGTCGGGCACCTGGTCGGAAGGCTTGCCGACCAGTTCGAGCGCGACGGCGGGCTGACTGTAACGATAGGCGTGCCACGGCGAGGGGGAATCTTGACGCGCCCCCGGCCCCTCCCAGAGGCCATGACGCACCTGCGCGGTGGCTTCCACGCCGTCGAGATGAAGGATGACCTCGCCTTCGAGCGGATCGGCCTGCTCGATGCCGACGAGGGGCACGGCCCAGCGCAGCCCATCTTTTTCGGCGCGGGCCGGGAACGACTGCGCACCGTGGATTACCACCGCTTCGCGCAAGGGCTCGGCGAAGACCAGCCGCCACCATTCCGTGGTCGACGCGGGCATTGCCAGCAAGGAGACGGCATCGAGAGGTTGCTGTGTGCCCAGGTAGGCCAGCAAGGGAACTGCCTCGCGCACGGACAGGCGGCGGACGCGCTGCAACTGGTTAGGACCTTCCACGTGCCAGCGCCAGTCGCCGCCGGTAGCGGCCGACACCGACAGGTCGAGCACGCGCGGCTGCCCGACGCGGGGCTGCAAGCGGATCTCGGTCGACACCTCGCCGCGCGCGGGCTGCAAGCTCCCGGTCGTCTTGCATCGCGCTTCCAGTCGGGGCCTGCGCGGCGTGAGCCGGA
>JBFWSD010000531.1:0-5429 GCA_050248575.1 Gemmataceae bacterium | reverse complement strand
CGACGAAGCTCCAAACTCTACGTCTTCGACCTTGCACGAGCAGGCACGTGCCAGTGACCCCATCGCCTGGGAGAAGCTGGTCTACCTGTATACGCCCCTGATCCATCTGTGGATCCGGCGCAGTCGACTGCAAGAGGCAGACATCGAGGACCTGGTTCAAGAAGTGTTCCGGGCCGTGAATCGCGGGTTGGCCGGTTTCAACCGCCAGCAAGGAGGTTCGTTTCGCAGCTGGCTGCGGACCATCACCACCAACAAGATCAGGGATTTCTTTCGCGCGGCGCGACCGGGGCAAGGCGCAGGGGGTAGCGATGCCTTGCAGCGAATCCAGCAAGTGCCCGCCGACGAGCCCGACAGTGTCGAGGAAACGAGCGAGCCCGGCGAAGACATCTTGTTGCTGCGCCGTGCCCTCGAGTTGCTCGCCCACGAGTTCGAAACCAAGACCTGGCAGGCTTTCTGGAGAGTGGTGGTCGAAGGGCGTGAGGCGGGCGAAGTTGCCCGGGAACTCGAGATCTCCCGCAACGCGGTCTACATCGCCAAATCGCGGCTGCTGGCGCGGCTGCGAACCTATTTCGCCGAACTCATCGACGTCGATGCCGGCTAGACAGGACTGCCATGGCCAACATCGCCCCAGCCCCGTGCCCCGCGCCTGACACGCTGATCCAGTTCAGCCGCGGCATGCTCCGCCAAGTCGAAATCGAACGCATTGCCGAACACGTTTGCGATTGCGCCACCTGTCTCGACCTCCTCGACTCCATCGCCACCGACGTCAGCGATCCGCTGGTCGTGGAACTGCGGCGCTGCGGGGCCGACGTCAGCGAAGACCATTTTCTTGACGCACGCGCAGACGAAGCGCCAGCCCTCGCGCCGGGCAAGCTCTTTGCCGGCTACGAACTGCAAGCGGTGCTGGGGCAAGGCGGCATGGGCATCGTGTACCGTGCCCGCCACCTGTCGCTCAATCGCAACGTGGCTCTCAAGATGATCCGGGCCGGCACGCAGGCCACGTCCGCAGCGGTGGCACGTTTTCGCCGCGAAGGGGAGGCGATCGCCCGCCTCAAGCATCCGCACGTGGTCGAGGTCTACGACCTGGGCGAGCAGCGCGGGCAATCCTACCTGTCGATGGAACTGGTCGAAGGGGGCAGCCTGGCGGCACGCTTGAAGGATGGCCCGTTGCCGCCGCGCGCGGCGGCCCAGCTCACGCGCACGCTGGCCGAGGCCGTGGCCTTCGCCCATCAACAAGGGGTGCTGCACAGAGATCTCAAGCCGGCGAATGTCCTGCTCACCGCGGATGGCAGCCCGAAGCTGACCGACTTCGGCCTGGCCAAGCTGATCGACGGCGACGAACCACAAACCGTGACCGACGCCATCATGGGGACGCCTAGCTACATGGCTCCCGAGCAGGCAGGGGCCACCGTTCAGCCCGTGGGAACCTACACCGACGTCTATGCACTCGGCGCCATCCTTTATGAGACCTTGACGGGGCAGCCCCCTTTTCGTGGCGAGACGCCGGCCCAGACGCGTGCGCTGGTTCAGGCCATGGAGCCCGCCGATCCGGCGAAGGCGCGGCCTGACATTCCGACCGCTCTGGCCGCGATCTGTCTCAAGTGTCTCGAGAAGAAACCGGCGTTGCGCTACTCCTCCGCACAAGCGCTGGCCGATGATCTGAATGACTGGCTGGAGGGTAAGAAGCCGAAGGGAGTTCCGCATCGCCTCGTGCGCTGGTGGCGGCGCTCGGCGCGGCGCCGGGCCGCCTTGCTCTGGTTCACGGCGTTACTGATGGGTTCGGTGCTGATGGGCACGCTGCTGTCGCGCACGGCGCCGCCGCCCGCGGTCACCGACAGGCCCGAGGTGCTGGCGGCTTTGACGGCCGATCTCGACCAGGGCAAGTCCGTGGAACTCATTGCCGCCACGGGCTGTCCCAGGTGGTATCGCTTCCAGGCTGGCGTCGAGACCACGCAGGCCGCGCTCGGCAGCGCCGACGAGTTCTGCGTACATACCTGGTCGACCTGTCTCCTGGAGCTTTTGCCCGACCCGCGGCACGACCACTATTCGATCGAGGCCGAGGTGCGTCATCGGGCCAGCGCGCGTGAAATCGGCGAGATCGGGCTCTATTTCGAGGACCAGTCGGTCGGCGACCCGCCGCGCACGCACCTGTTCCTGGAGATGTCGTTCAACGACCTGTACTCGGCGAAGGATGTGCCGCTGATCCATCCCAGGATGAAGATTCCAGCGGGCAATCGCATCGAGTTGCGGCCCCGCCTGTACGGCAGGGTCCACGAGCGCTGGATCTGGGATAGCCGCATGGGCTCCGACCCGACGAACACCTTCACCCCAGCGGGCTACAACGGCGGCGTGTGGCGCAAGCTGAAACTGGTCATCGCGCCTGAAAAGGTGGAAGCGTTCTTTGACGGGCAGGCCGCCGGTGTGCTGACGCAAGCATCGCTCAAGCGCAGCCTGGACCATGGTCTGGCGGCCGCGGCCAGCCGGGGCACTCCGGAGGTGCCCGCGAATTTTCCCGCCGGCGTCTCGGTGCGGGGCGGGCTGGGCCTCTACGTCAATCGCAGCTCGGTTGCCTTCAGGAACGTGAAAGTCGTCCCTCACCCCACTGTGTCTAGCAGCAATGGAGGATCGCCATGAAAACACCCAACGCCAAGGTCATTCAATATCCGCGCCTTTGCCCGAAAACCGATCTGGCCGTGGTGCCTTATCCCGACAAGCCAGACCGCGGGATCGTGAAGTTCTTTGTCGCAGCGATTGCACCGGTGCAATGCCGTGATCTGGTGGCTGTTTTGATTGGCCCCCGCGGAGAAAGGCATCACGGGAGGACGTTACGACAGCGGCCCGCGACGCGGCGATTTCTCAGCTTCTTCCAGGTACGCAATCCGAATGAAGGCGATCGCTACGTCTTGCAGCTGGTTGAATGTGGCCAGTGTGACAGCGTGGTAGCTGAGCTGAGAAACGTTGTCTTTCAGCCCAGGAAAGTGGCGAAGGGCCTCACCATCGAGTATCCGGCGACCAATGGCGAGAACTGTTGCTCGGATTACTTCCTCAGCTGGGGCTACTATGACGACCCGGATACCGACATTTCCTCGGCATTCTTGAACGCAATCGCCTCCCAGGAACCAGTGGCGTTTGAAGGGGTCTGGTACGCCGATTGGATGCCCGTAACGCCAGGAACCTACAATCTGACCGTCAACGGGAACAGCACCGGGCCAGCGACCCGAACCGGGCTCAACCTGGCCACCGAGTACTGCTGATGCCTCCCGGCGGACAAGTGAGTCACGCGCGGCGGCCCTTCTTACCGGCCGCCGCGCGAAATCACATCGCGTGTATCAAATCTGCCCATAGCTCACGCACCGCCATCATTCGCCGCTGCGAAAAGCAGTTTTTACTGCATTGACGAGCAGCCCGGCCCCGGGCAGCCTATAGCAAGACTCCAGACCGTGCCTCCTTCCCCCCGAGAGGTCTTGCCATGAAGACACGCATTGTGCTTGCGGTCCTCCTGTTGCTGGTTGGCTTCGCGCCGCTTCAGGCCGCCGAGCCGATCCCGGTCATCCTCGATACTGATATCGGCACCGACATCGATGAGTCGTTCGCGGTGGCCCTGGCATTGAGCAGCCCGGAGCTCGAGGTGCGCGGGCTGACTTCCGTGAGCGCCGATGCCTGGACGCGGGCACTCATCCTCTGCCGCATGCTCTATCTCACCGATCATCGCGATATCCCGGTGGCGTCGGGCAAGCCGCCCCGGCCTCAGCCCGACCTGCGCGGGCAGTACATGTATGGGCTGCGCGCCACGCCCAAGCGGCCCGTCAAGGAAAGCGCCGTCGAATTCATGTACAGCCAGCTCAAGAAGGAGCCGGGCAAGATCACCATCATCACCGTGGGCGATCTCACCAACGTGGCCGAGCTGATCACCAAGCACCCGGAAGCCAAGCCGTGGATCAAGCGGATCGTGCTGATGGGCGGCGCGGTGCGTGTGGGCTACAACGGCAAGCCGCCCGTGCAGTGGGAGTGGAACATCAAGGCGGACATCAAGGGAGCCCAGACGGTGTTCACGTCGGGCATTCCGCTGGTGGTGGCCCCGCTCGATGCCACGCTGGTGAAGCTGGATGCGGCCCGCCGCAAGCAGATCTTCGATGCGAAGACGCCGCTCACCTATCAGTTGCTGGCGCACTATCAGCTGTGGGGCAAAGAGACCCCAACGCTGTTCGATCCGGTGGCGGTCACGCTCGCCTTCAACGAGAGCTTCTGCACCATGGAAGACCTCTACCTGGAGGTGGACGACAAGGCCTTCACGCGCGAGATCAAGGGCAAGAAGCCCAACGCCCGGGTGGCGACCGCCATCAAGATGGACGAGTTCCTCGATTGGTACGTGAAGCGCGTGACCGCGGGCAAGCCGGCCCCGGTCTTGCCGCTGGGCGCCAATCCGCTCCAGCCCGTGGAACGCGGCGGGCTGCCGAACGCCGTCGCCGTCTTCGAAGATTATGACACTGACATCGAACGCCGCTGGTGGCTCTCCGGGCTGGCCGAGACCAAGAACGTCCCGCCGCGCAGCAAGCGTGCCTGTCGCGGCGTCATCTGCAACGACTTTGACGGCAAGATGGGCAACCACCTTGCCTCGTACAGTGCGGTCATCTTCAATCCGGTGCCCGGCCCGCCCATGGGGTCAAACACCCGCCTGGCTTTCCGTTGCTTTTTGAAAGGGACCGACGAGCTGCGCGTGCAGATCTACAGCCTGTCGAACGGCTATCATCGCCATGGCGTGCTCAAGGGGCTGAAGCAAGGCGAGTGGCTCGACCTGACCGTGGACATGACCAGGCTGCGACGGCCCGACGGATCGGGCGGCCCGCTCTCGGATCGCGAGCGCATCGACGACATCCAGTTCTACACGCACCCCGACGCCGAGCTGCTGATCGACGATGTGGTGCTCTACGATGCGGCGGCGAAGGGGGAAACACAGCCCTTCCCGAAGCGGTTTGCGTTCACGGGCTGGTTCGACAACGGCCGACGGGACGAGTGGCCCGGCGACTTTGACATCGTTGACAAGGAAAAGCCGCTCGCGGGCAAGGCGGCCAAGTCGGTGCTCGACGACAAGAGCGGCAAGCCGTGGCTGCGCGTCGGCCTGCGTGGCCATCGGCCCATCGGTGAGCAAACCAGGCTGCGGCTCTCTTATCGCCTCTCCGGGGCCGACACGCTTCAGGTCATCGTGGTCGACCCGGTGGCCAAGACGAAGTACACGGTCGACTTGAAGGACCTGAAGAAGGACGTGTGGACAACGACCACGCTCGACCTGCCCGGGACCAAGGCGGGTTCCACGGCCAGCGAGATCCAGTTCCTGATCCCGGCCGGGGCCACCTTGCTCGACGATGACCTGCTACTCTATGTGGCAGGCGACAAGCAATGACCGCGGCGCGTGCGGCAGGTTTCCAACC
>JBFWSD010000530.1:0-5438 GCA_050248575.1 Gemmataceae bacterium | reverse complement strand
CACGAGCAACAACACTCCAAGAATGAGATTGATGGCGGCGTCGATCAAGAGCAAGACACTGCCCTTCACCTATCTCTCCCTTCACAGCATCCGCGGGCAACTTCTTCGTGTGCGTACTCGGGGCAAGCAGTTTTTGATTGTCACGCGCGCAGAACCTGGTGACAATCACCGCGGCCAGAAACTGGACAGCAACCCGGAGCCAGAACGATGTCGCTCAAGGGGCTCATCATCGGCGTCGACCTGGATGGCGTCTGTGCCGACTTCTATGGGCGGATGCGCGAGATCGCGGCCGAGTGGCTGGAATGCAGCCCCGACAGCCTGACGGAAAACGTCTCCTACGGGCTGCCCGAATGGGACATCGACGCGAAGAAGTACGAGAGCCTGCATCGCTTCGCGGTGCTGCAACGCAATCTGTTCGAAACCTCGCCGATGATTCCAGGCGCCCGCAAGTACTTGCGTCTCCTGTCCGACGAGGGGGCGAGTATCCGGATCATCACGCATCGCCTGTTCGTCTTCTACATCCACAAGGTGGCGGTCAGCCAGACGGTGGAATGGCTGGATCACCACGGCATCCCGTACGTCGACCTGTGCTTCATGAAGGAGAAGGAGCAGGTCGGCGCGGAGGTCTACATCGAAGACTCGCCCCATAACGTGGAGGCCCTGCGGCGCAGCGGGCACCATGTCATCTGTTTCGGCAATAGCACGAACGCACACATTGGCGGCCCGCGGGCCACTTCCTGGGCAGAAGCCTATCGGCTGATCCATGACTACGCGGATGCCAGGAAGAAGTGAGCGGCCGAGCGGTAACATCCGGTACAGCAAAAAGAGATCGCCAGCGACTTGCCTGCAAGCCGCTGGCGCGGCGGTGCCTAGCAAGACCTGATATTCACGGGCAAGAATTGCCGGGGGATGGCGATGTCCACGTTGTAAATGTGGGTCCAGTACATGATGCCCGTCTGAGGGGCCGTGAGCTGGATTTGCCCGGCATAGGCCTTGTTCCAGTGCGAAGCGTCTTCGGGCTCCGTTCCCCACCAGGAGTATTCGATGAACTTCAGGACGACGGTGTTGTTCACCGGTTGGAGACTGGTGATCTTCAGGACCATGTGACGCTCAGCCGTCGAAACCCACAGGATCGTCCCGTCTGGATAACGGTTGATGGTATACATCACCGTGCCGTTTTCGTTGCAGATTCGGCCGATCACCTGCCCTCGTTGTGCCAGAGCCAGCGGTGAGAGCAGGAGCAAGACCAAGACTGCAAGGGCAGCTCGTTTCAAGAAGTAAATCATGGCCTCTCTCCTCTCGCTTCCTCGGGCAGTCCCGCACAGCGCGCGGTTTCCACCCGATGACTTTCTTGGATGGTCCGACCAGAGAGGCGACCGGGGCGAGGGAACAAGTGCCCGGTTCTCTCGCGGCCAGTCACCTGGCGAGCCCGCCGCTCGAATCGGCCCATCTCACCGTCGTGGTATCGGGCTCGCTCTCGCCTTCAGGTCTTCACTTCGATGACGCGGGGTCGAGACTCCGGAGCCCGCGGTACACGCACCTCGAGCACACCGTTCCGGTAAACCGCTTCCACTTTCTCGGGCTCGACACCCTCCGGCAAAGTCACGGTCCTTTCGTAGCGCCGGTACTCTTCAGGTTCCTTCTTCTCGGGCTCCTTGTGTTCGGCCATCACCTTCAGCACGCTGCCGCGAAGCTCCACGTTGAGTTCGCTGAGTTCGAAGCCGGGCAGCTCAAACTTGACCATCACCTCCTTCTCGCCTTCTTCCATCTCGACACCCCACGGCCTCGCAGGCTCCCACAAGGCCGGCAAGCTGCCGATGGTACGGTTGAACAGCGTTTCGAATTCCTTGCGAAACGCTTCGAGCGGGCCATACTCACGTGGCGCCAGCTCTCTCTTGCGTGGCATCAACCCGAACATCGCTTCTCACCTCCTTTCCTTCTCTACTTGCACATCGTGCAAGTTCTGTGCCCGGGCTCGCTCGGCTGCCACCAGCGCAACATCCTTACTATGACTGACTTGCACCGGCAGTGTGGGAACTGCCCGCCGCGCTGCCCGGCCGGGTATGACGGAAGCGAACAGCTCACGAGCGAAACTGCACATGCCAGCGACGATCATCGGCACGCTGAGACTCAAGCGCAGCGCATCGGACCAGCGGGGCTGACGCTGCCCACTGGGCAAATGGCCCACGAAATGTTGCTTAGCAAATCAACGGATGCGGAAGTTGCGGATAGCCAGCTCCTTGCCGGGCACCACGGAAATCGGGCCCTCGCTCACCTTGAGCTTCTTCTTCAGGTCCTGCGTGTTGAACCACAGGCTGGCCGTGCCGTCAACCACCTTCACCTGCAGGTAGTTGAACTGGTCCGCGGGGTGCAAGAGGGGTTTGAGATCGGCGTCGCCGAGGGCCAGTTGCGTGTCTCCCAGTTCAAGGGTGCCGTTGCCCCGGAATTCGAGGCGCAGCGTGTAGTCCTTGTACGCTTTCGGTGTGGTCAGCTTGCCCGCGCCCGTGAGGATGCCTTCCTTGCTGGTCCAGCCGTCGCCCCCCTTCAGGCTCTTCGGGTCGCGGAACAGCTCGTAGCCGATCTCCTTGACGCGCAGGTTGCGGAAATCGATGGTGCCCTCGGCTTGCAGGCCGAGGTAGCCCCGCGCGGGGGCAAACTCGTCGATCTCCCAGGCTTGCTTGCCGTTCACCCAGAAGGTGATCTTCTTGCCCACGCAGAGGACGCGCCAGTCGTTCCATTCGCCGGAGCCGCCCACCTTGTGTAGTTCGGGCACGCCCAGGCCTTTGCCCTTGATGGCGGGAACGGTGTAGATGAGCTCGCCTACGGCGGGCGCGTTCAGATTGATCTGGTTGCTGCCCACGCTCTTGCCGGAGCGGACATAGAAGCCGCTGTTATAGCTCTTCTTATGGGCTCGCCATTGCAGGCGAACGTCGAAGTCGTCGAAATCCCACTGCGTGGCCAGGTTCGGGCTGCCTCCCTTGAGGAGCAGGATCATGCCGTCTGCCACCTTCCAGTTGTCGGGCAGCACGTCGATGGTGGAGGTGAACGGCTTGGGCTTCACGGTCTTGTCCTTGCTGGGGATGTTGCCCGAGAAACGCCAGCCGCTGTAATCCTTCCCGTTGAACAGCGGAAAGAACCCCTCTTTCACCTCCTCGTCGGTTGGCCCCTGGGCCGACAGCGGGGCAGCAATCACCATCAGGGCCGGAACCAGCAGCAGGCAGCGTAGCATCTTGATTCCTCGAAAGTTGAAGCCAGAGTGGGGCGACTTGATCACTATTGCCTTCGCAATGCCCAAAAACTAGTGACAAATTGCTCCTGGACTCACCGCGCTCCCGAAGGGCGGCCAGAAAAAGGAAAAGGCGAAGAGGGGGCCCTCCTCGCCCTTCCGTGATGCACCCTGACTCAAAAGCCTGCGTAAGCGCCAAGCAGCAAATTCAACAGCCTTTCATATTGCTTGGGAGCGCGCTCATCGACGCCCTCCATCGCTTTGGCCAGGTTCAACTTGATCGTCTCGTTCTCCGCACGAAACTTTTCTGCGAGGCGCTTCTGTTCCGCTTCGGGCAGTTTCATGTCCTTCATCTTCTTCTTGATGTCGTCCAGTTGCTGGATCTCCTTCTCGATCTGGGCAATGGCCGTCGCGGCCGAGGCGTCGTCCTTGATGGCCTCCACCTGCTTGGAGATTTTCTGGATGATAGCGAACTGTTCGCGGACCAGCGCGTCGTTCGGATTGCTACTGCAACCGCACAGGGCCAACAGGGCGAAAGCGCAGCCGAACAGGGGCAATCTTCGCATGGCGAATTCCTCGGTATGGATGGGCTGGAAAGATACGTGCGCAAAAACAAGCCGGGTTGTGCCGGCGTCGTGGAACGACGCTGACACAACCCGGCCTAGCAGACGCAATCAATACATGTCCTCGCCGCCGCCCGCGCCCTTTTCTTCCTTGGGCAGCTCGGCCACCAGAGCGTCGCTGGTCAACAGCAACGTGGCCACGCTCTGCGCGTTCTGCAGGGCCGAACGCACTACCTTGGTCGGGTCGATGATGCCTTCCTTGACCATGTCGACGAACTTGTCGTTGCGGGCGTCGTAGCCGTGGTTCGAGTTGTCGTTCTCGAGGATCTTGTTGGCGATGACCTCGCCGTTCTCGCCCGCGTTTTCGGAGATCTGCTGCACCGGTGCCTTGCAGGCGCGGACGACGATGTTGTAGCCGACCTCTTCATCGTGGCTCAGCCCCTTGGGCTTGAGGCCGGCAGAAGACCGCAGCAGGGCCACACCGCCGCCGGGCAGGATACCTTCCTGGTTGGCCGCACGCGTGGCGTGCATGGCGTCTTCCACGCGAGCCTTCTTCTCCTTCATCTCGCTCTCGGTGGCTGCGCCGACCAGGAGCTTGGCCACGCCGCCCGACAGCTTGGCGATGCGTTCGGAGAGCTTTTCCTTGTCGTAATCGCTGGTCGACTTTTCCAGTTCACGCTGGATGAGGGCCACGCGCCCCTGGATGTCGGCCTTCTTGCCCACGCCTTCGATGACCGTGGTGTTGTCCTTGTCGATCTTGACCTTCTTGCAGCGGCCCAGCTGGTTGAGCTGCACGTTTTCGAGCTGGATGCCCAGGTCTTCGAAGATGGCCTGGCCGCCAGTGAGGATGGCGATGTCTTCGAGCATGGCCTTGCGGCGGTCGCCGTAGCCCGGGGCCTTCACGGCGGCGCACTTGAAGGTGCCGCGAATCTTGTTGATGACCAGGGTCGCCAGCGCTTCCCCTTCCACCTCTTCCGAGATGATCAGGATCGGCTTGCCCGTGTTGAGGACCTTTTCCAGCACGGGGACCAGATCCTTGTTGGAGGAGATCTTCTTCTCGTAGATGAGGATGTAGGGGTCTTCGAGTTCACACTCCATCTTCTGGAGGTCGGTGACGAAGTAGGGGGAAAGGTAGCCGCGATCGAACTGCATGCCCTCGACGAACTCGTGGGTGGTGGCCAGGGCCTTGCCTTCTTCCACGGTGATGACGCCGTCCTTGCCGACCTTCTCCATGGCTTCGGCGATGATGCGGCCGATCTCGGCGTCGTGGTTGGAGGCCACGGTGGCCACGTTCTCGAGGTCCTTCTTGCTCTTGACCGGAATGCTCAACTTCTCGATCTTGGCGACGATGTCTTCCACGGCCTTTTCGATGCCGCGCTTCATGAGCATCGGGTTGACGCCGGACACGACGGCGCGGAGGCCTTCGTTGAAGATGGCTTCGGCCAGCACGGTGGCAGTGGTGGTGCCGTCGCCGGCGATGTCGGAGGTCTTGGCGGCGACTTCACGGACCATGCGGGCGCCCATGTTCTCGTACTTGTCTTCGAGGTCGATCTCGCGCGCCACGGTCACGCCGTCCTTGGTCACGGTCGGCGAGCCAAAGCTCTTCTGCAGGATGACATTCCGCCCCTTGGGGCCGAGGGTCACCTTGA
>JBFWSD010000529.1:0-5465 GCA_050248575.1 Gemmataceae bacterium | reverse complement strand
CTCATCGGGGCTATCGCCCGAGACCGAGGTTTTGCCCATACGTGAGGCACGTTCGGCGGCCGTTCCGGGGAACTCGCGGCCCGGCATGCCATCGACCGTGATGATGGCACGCTGACCGGGCTGCACGCGGGCCATGTCCAGCTCTTCGATGAAGGCACGCACGCGCCGCCGCGAAAGGTCGGCCAGGCGCAACACGGGCCGCGGGGAGCTTGGCCCGACCGAGGCGCCCGACTCCACGAATACCTGCAACACCTGCCCGGCAAAGGGGGCCACCACCCGTGTCTTGGACAGTTCGGCCTCGGCGAGCTTGAGGCGGGCTCGCGCCTCGGTCAACCTGGCTTCGCAACGGGCGCGGCGAAACTTGTCATTCTCATAGCTCTCCATGCTCATGGCGCTGCGGGCCACCAGTCGCGTCGAACGCCGCCAGTCACTTTCGGCCTGCTCCGCGTCGACACGGGCCGCTTCCAGTTCGGCACGCGCCAGCTCCACCTGGGCCGACTGCGCCTCGTTGCCGACCTCGAAGAGAAGTGCGCCGGCCTGGACCGGCTGATTCTCGCGCACGTGCAAGCGGGTCAGCATGCCACCGACTTCCGGACGCAGCTCGACCTCACGGCGCGCGCCTTCGATCACGCCATTAGCAGCCACCACCTCCGAAGAGATTTGATCTCCTTCGTGCCGCGGGGCGGCGGGCTGCCCGCAGCCAAGGACCAGAGTGACCGGCAGGAGTAACAGGAAACGATTCATCTCATTCTCCCTTTCCGTTTCGTCCATTCAGCTCTTCGAGGACTTCGCTGGCGAGCGCGTCGACCCGCGCCTCCAGCCCGCCGCGAAAAGCCGCCTGCAGCAACGCTTGCACCAGCCCTTCCGACAGCGCGGGCGTGTCTGCGGCTTGCACGGCACAGACATGGTCCAGATCCTCGAGCCAGGTCACGGCCTTCAGGTGGCAGCCCTCAGCGATAAAGCAACGCATGCCGCAACTCGGGCCGACGCTGGGCTTGTACCGGCAACTTCCCGTTCCCGGGACGCGTCGCGCGAACCAGACGGCGATTCTCCAGGTGCACAATGCGATCGGCGTAAGGAAAGATGCGGTTGTCGTGGGTAACGACGATCAACGTCATGCCGCGCTCGCGTACCAGACGGGTGAGCAATTGCATGACGGACTGGCCATTGTCGGTATCGAGGGAGGCCGTGGGCTCATCGGCCAGCAAGATAGCCGGTTGATTCGCGAGGGCGCGGGCGATGGCCACCCGCTGGCATTCGCCCGTGCTCAACCGCGCCGGGCTCAGGTGCGCGCGTTCTTTCAGCCCAACCTGGGCAAGCACTTCCAGCGCGCGGACTCGAGCCGCGCTGGTCGTCCAGCGCCGCATCACCAGCGTCATCAGCACGTTGTCGAGGGCCGACAGCGTCGGGAACAAGTTGAAGGTCTGAAAGATGAAGCCCAGGTGCCGACAACGAAATCGAGTAAGTTGCTTCGGGCTCAGCCTGGTCACTTCCTGATCGAGTATTTGCACGCTGCCCTGATCGGGCCTGAGGATGCAGCCCAGGATGGACAGCAAGGTTGTCTTGCCGCTGCCCGACGGGCCAACGAGGAAGACAATCTCGCCGCGGGCAATGCCCAGCCCAGCGTTTTCCAGGATCGGCGTGGCGATGCCGCCGCTCTGGTAGCTCTTGTGGACGCCGCGGGCCAGGATGGCGAGTTCCGCCATGTCTTGGTCTCCGTTATTCTGCTGCGCCGCACGCTGCCGTGCGACTCTCGACGCGCGTGACTTGCTGCCAAGGGATCCGGCCCGTGCGGCTGGTCGGCGACTCGGCTACACCAAAACGCAACAGAAAGCCGGGCCGCCGAGCGCTCAGTTCCGGAACGACTGCTCGCCAATCGTCACGCAGAGACTGAATGGCAACGCGGCCCACCTGGTCGACCAGTTCCGCGCCTCCCTGATCGTCGATATTTTCGAGGATCAAGAGTGACATCATCGGCTGCACAGCCAGTTCCAGGCGGGTCAGTTCGAGCCACACTTGCTGCATGGCCTGGCCGATGAGAAAGTCGCTGGCCTGCGAACCGTCCGGGCCGACAAGCAGGCACAATCCCGAAGAGCTGGCGACCAGATCGTGAGCATGCTTCGCAAACAGGCGCAGCAAACCGCTCTGTTTCAGCAACCAGTCGGGCAACACGCGCAGCGACTTCATGCCCAGGGTCTCGACCGCCGACAACTCGAGCGAACCCAGCGACAGGCCTCTGTCCACTTCCGCGCTCGCTGGCGCATCGAAACGGACATTGCCCAGCAAGGCGTTACGGATCTCAGCGAGGCCAAACATGAGTCGATCGGCCCGGGCGATCAGTTCGGCCCAGCGGCCGCGCGCTGCTCCATCGAAGACCCAGTGCAGTGTGATGCCGGGCAGCCCGTGGTCCAGAGCTTCCAGGTCGCGGCGAGTTTTGTGAGCGAGCAAGGTGCCGTGATAGAGCCGGCGATTGGTCACGCGTGCTTTCACCTCGGCAGGAACGTGGCCCGCGCTGGCGCGCTCGGCGCCGACCTGAAGCGAAGCCAGGGCCGGGGCCAGGGGGGGACTGGCCTCCAGCACCCGGCCAAGATGATCCGCGGTGCGAACCATGTTGGTGAAGGCGGCGCCCAGCGCGATGCGATCCATGCGCCGCCCCAGGTTGAGCGGCGATCGGTCTGCCCACTCCGAGAGGTGCAGGTCGAGCGTATTGGCCTCAGCATCGACCTTGAACAGCCAGGGCTGCATGTTGTCGCCGGAGGGAGCAAGGACCGCGGCCTCCAGCAAGGTTGCCAGGCGGGGGTCCACCAAATCTTCGAGCCTTTCCATGAGGAACCTCGTCAAGCGTGCTGCGAATTCTCGGAGCGGAAACGTCGTTCGAGCCACCAGCGTTTGAACCGTTGCCACGGATGGCGGTTGCCGCCACGCAGACGGCCCTGGCGGAAGACGTGGCGATAGGCATCGAACTGGAAGTAGCAGGGTGCAGCGCGCACGCCGTCGTGCCCGAGCAGGATCTTGACGATCTCGGCAGCGATCACGCCCGCGCAGAGCTGACAGGCCAGCCCGGCGGACGGGCCGCGGCCCGAGCGCAGGTCGACGTGCATGAGGTCGAGATAGCGCAGGTGCGTGGCCCGCGGCGCGAGCCCGACTGCGAAGGCCACCAGCTGCTGGAGGCGAGTTTGCCCGTCGTGGAGATCAAAGTAGTCGTCAAAACTCAATCCAGTGGGGGAGAAGACCAGCCAGGCAGTGCTGAAGCCGAGCGGGCCAGCCGTGACCGCCCAGATGCCGCGGCGCCTGGCTTCGCGAAAGAGCAGGCGGCGCGTCTCGATGGCAAAGAAATCGATGCCGTCGACGTAGACATCGGCACCCTCGAGAAACTCGTCGACGTTGGAGGCGTCGACACCCTCATTGAAGACGCGCAGGTCGAGCGAAGGATTGATGGCCCGGGCCGCGCGGGCGAGGACGACCGCCTTGGATTGCCCGACCGTGTCGAGCGTGGCGCCGTGCTGACGATTGAAGTTGGCCACTTCGAAGCGATCACGATCGGCCAGGTGAAAGGCGCCGATCCCAAGGCGGGCCAGCGTGGCCACGTGAATGCCTCCGACGCCACCCAGACCGGCCACCGCGATGCGGCTGCGCCTCAGCCTTGCCTGCGCGCGTTCGCTTAGCAAGCCGCGATGCCGGCAGAAGGCTTCTTCGTATTGCCAGTCGGGCTCCGCCGCGTAGGTCGGCAAGCTGCCCCTGCGTGGTAACGTGCTTACCGTCGACATGATTTCCTCCTGCGAAGAAACTGCGAATGGAGATCAGCCGCGCCGCAACGCCAGCGTGGTCAAGATCGAAGACATGCCCACGGGATCGAGCTGCGCCGGGCAGCCCCAGCGGCGCGGGTGGCCGCGACGCAATCGCTCCAAGAGCCGGTCGATGGTAGCGACATCGGTCTGCGTGGAGTGTGCCGCAAACCGGCGCACCAACTCCTCGGGCATGCGGCGAACACAGAGTGTGCCGGGGGCAGTGCGGCTCCCGAAAATGGCTGCGTGCATGCGCGGCGAGCGCTCACGCATCTTCTCCGCATCGATCATGTAAGCCTCGGCCGGGTGCCCTTCGACCTGTTCGTAGGTTCGGACCGGGCCCAACGGCAAGTAGCCAAGCAACTTGGTATAGAAACTGCGATGACGTGGATTGACGGTGATGACATTGGTGGCGTTGGCGTACGCGGCATGGGTAAGGGCGTGGTGCCAGCCCAGGCGAATCATGGCCAGAAAGACATGCAAGAACTCGCGGGTGCCAAGCCCCTTGTCGGCCAGGCAGCTGGTCTCGACGATGCGTCGGCCTGCGTCGCGGAGCCTGCCGACTTCCACGGGATAAAGGCGTTCGAGGGGCAGCCCGAGCAGATGGTTGTCCGCAATCAGCGAAAAAGTGGCCAGGACGCGCTCCCCCAGCTTGGCCACCAGCACCACGGTGTCGGGCAGAGCATGATAAGGGGTGAAGCGGAGCGAATGCTGCCCGGGACGTTCGTAGCCGCGCCAGCGGTAGCTGTCGGCGACCAGCTGGAACGCTTGCCGCCAATCGTCTTCCGTGGAGGCAATCTTGACCTCGATGGCGCGGTCGAGCTCAGGCACGACGACGGAACGGGGATGAACCCCTGTTTCGTCCAGTCCGGAGAGCAAGCAAACTGCGGTATAGCGATTCCGCGCGCGTGCAAGATTGGTGGCTACAGCCATCGGTTCCTAGCCTCCAGGAAGTGAAAGAAGAGCGTAGAAGAAGAGCGGACGAGTCGGGTTCGGCAGCGACGGGGGAGGCAGCTTCCGCGTGCAAGAAGCGCAACAAGCTGGACGGCCGGATGGCTTTGCCGTTACGGGCCATCAACTCGCACAGAAGGTGAACGGCGAGGCGAGCCCGGCGGCGCAGGGTGGGCAGCGAACAAGCGGCCAGGCGGGCCGCTTCTTCCAGCGGGCGAACTTCAAGGTGGACCAGGATGACAGCCTCGCCGAGCGTTTCGGGCAGACGCGTCAGCGCGGCGTCGAGTCGACGCCTGAGGGCCTGGCGCTTTCGAGAAGACCGCCTCATCATTACTCCTGACGTTGGGACTCCGGGCGATTCGCAAGGAATGCCGCCACCGCGGGCCAGTTTGCTCCATGTTTTTTCTGGCAAGAAAACTTTGTCGAAATCCGGTAGGATGATGTTGGTGCTGAGGAAACTGGACCAGGCTCCTGCCCGCATTCTCGACGTCGGCACCGGGCGCGCTCTGTGCCCGCCTCACGTACTATTCGCCACGCTCGCCGAGCACCCTGGACATGGGCCCACCGTTTACGGATCGCCTGTTGACATCTGGTGGGTGGCCCTTACCCAGGGCGGCGCCGAAAGGCACATCTTGGGAGAAGTGCCGTTCGGCTCGGCCCTGGGCGGGTTTGTTTCGAGCCCATCAGGCAGGCTGCAAGCGGGCGGCAGCAGTGGTGCCGACGACACGA
>JBFWSD010000528.1:0-5474 GCA_050248575.1 Gemmataceae bacterium | reverse complement strand
AAGATCTCGAGGTCGAGGCGGCTGCCCAGACCGGGCTGGTGCTGCACCGTGCCCGCCGCCACGACGGCGGTTTCCGTGCGCGACGCTTCCAGGTCTTGTTCGGGGAGCTGGAAGAAGTGATCGGTCAGCGTGATCCGCGCGGGCCGCAACTCCTGGAACTTGCGCCAGTGCCGTACCCGCGGCGCATCCCAGACGGACGGCGATTCGGCGGAGAAGCGCAGTGGCCCGCCCGCCAGCTCCGCGCTGGCGGGCGAGTTGTCCGCCAGCACCAGCAGCTGGTTTCCCGACTCGTGACGGAAGAAGAAATAGATCCCTTCTTCTTCCATCAACCGGCAGGCAAACTGGTAGTCGGACTCGCGAAATTGCGTGCGGTAGGTATGCACCCGATATTCGTGACTGAGCTCGAATTGCACCTCGAGCCCGTCCAGCACCTGCTTCAAGATCTCCGGGGTGGTCTGATCTTGAAAGATGCGGCAGCGCACGCGCTGGGTCCACAGCCAGAACCTGGGGACGATTTCCAGTTCGTAGGCAACGTGTTCGACGTACCCGCCGGTTTCACCCAGACGACGCACGATGCCATGAACGCGGCGCACCTGCGTCTGGCCACGCTCGGTTTTCTGTTCGAGCGCGAGGGCGACGTCGGCACCCAGAAGCGCAGCGAAGTCGAGTTGCTTGCCGCGCTCGACCAGCAATTCGATTCGATAAGAGAAGAGTTCCGAGAGGGCTTCCCGGCCGCGCATGCTTACCAGCTTGATACCATCGTCGAGTGGAGTCGTGAGCGTGACGTTCTTGAGGGCTGCTCGTGACAGTTTATGCTCCATGTGTATTCTTCGAGGCCGATGGATTGGTGTTATCTCTCGAACTATACGTTGCCTGGACAGAACAGAGTATGAAAATTCCGTGCGGCCACTCGGGGTGCGGGTAATCACCAGTCTGCCAGCCGGGATTTCTTGGTCAGTCGAGCGGTTGCGTACGTGTCTTCCGGTGTGGCCCCCTGCGACTGCCCGCATTCGGAAATCTCTTACCTCGAGTGAAGCTCTGAAGTGACGTGCGACTGAATGAGACCGAACAGGCGCTCGTGTCCCTTCACACCGATCAGGCCGCCGTAGTAGGTCCACTCGCCCTGCGTGGTCACGATGCGGTAGGTCTTGTACTGGCCGCCGCTTGCGTGGGCGTCGGTGATTTGCCGCCAGGCCACGAAGTCTTCACGCTCGCGGCTGATGCGCTTGAGACCCTCCGCCGACACGATGAAGCACTGGTTGCCATCGCGCCATTGAAAGAAGAACAGGACGCCGGCCAGGGCCACGAGCAGGCCGATGACGCCGAGTTCGAAAGCAACCGGGGGCGGCGTGGGCGCGGTGCGCACCAGCACAATGAAGCCCAGCGTCAGCGCCAGGAGGGCCACGCCACCGCCGAGGAAGAAATAGGTGAACGTCGGCTCCATGCGGAATTCTTCAACTGCCCCGACGGCCGACAGCTGTGGCCCCGAGTTGGAGCGAGCGATGGCCTCTGGCGGCGCTGGATAGGTTTTCATTGTCTCCACGACTCTCGACAACAGGGCGGCGTTGTAGGTCCCTGGCAGCGACAGCCGATGAATCGCTGGTTCCGACTCACCCTCCGTGTGGATGTTGATGGTTTCGACGTCAAAGGTGATGCCGAGAACGCTGGCCCATGAATATACGTGACCTGCAATTTCCAGGCCGGCCGGCGCGGCCCGCAAAGAGTTAAGGTCCACGCTTTCTCCTTGATGCAGGCGCTCGGCGATGGCGGGAACGAGGTGGTCGGCGGCCTGGGCATAGGCCAGCTTGACCAGCGTGTCCAGCCCTTCGAAGTGCTGGTCGCCATAGAAACGTTCGCCCGAATGCAGCAGCACAACGAAGGGGCCGCCGAAGAGTCCTTGCTGGCCATGACCAGTCACCGGGACAGACCCGGACAGAGCCCGCACCGCTGCCCAGGGAAAGTACTGTTCGCGGTCTCTGACCACGTGGGCAAGGCCGCCCTCGTACAGCCGCAGTTCCTTGCCCATGGCCCGGATCGCTCGATAAATCAAATAGACCAGGGGTGCCCCGAGCAACAGCGCCACTACTAGAAAGCTGCGCCCCGAAGATTGCGTGTAAACAAACACGAGCGCCAGGGCGAAGCACAACAGTATGCCAACGAGTTTGTTGAATTCATTCAGTGCTTTGCCCGCCGCCGAGGCGCGGGCCAGCAGCGTTCCAGGCGATGCCGTGCTCATGTATCCCTCCACAATTCCACGGATGCAGGCCTCAATTGTCGAAAATAGCTTAGCACGAATTAGGGTGTGGCGTCTGGCGGGGACGCTGCCGCACATTCTGCGTGCTGATTTCAACCGGTGATTCAGCGTAATTGGTGGGGCTCGCTCAAAGTGAAGTGCCAGGAGCAGGTTGCCGCCTCTGGCCAACTGGAATTGGCCCTCAGAACAATTCGGCGTGCGTCTTGGCGGCGCCGTCGGGCTGCACCTCCACATGGAAACGAATCCCAGGAAACGGGCTCCCTCCTCGCTGTGTAAACGCGATCAGCCTCGTCATGGCCTGGTGAAGTTCTTCGCTAGGGTCGGTGGTGCCTTCATCGGGAAAATCCGGGCAGCCAATCTCATAATAAATCCGGTTCCCATCCAGCCGGGCCGTACAGTGGATCGTTTGGAAGTGATTCGGCGTGTAGCGGACAAGCGCCGCCCCTACGGCATTGAGCAGCCCGTGCCATTCCACATCGAACAGGCCGCCAGGATCGGGCTGCATTGTCGCGGGCTGCCCGGCGAGGATCTGGCGATCATAGGCGGGCAATGGCCCGATCTCCGCGGCGCCAATTTGTAGATCGACCCAGCCATCGACGACGGCCCCCTTGGCCTTGAGGGGCCGGATCGCGTTTGCCTGTTGCCACAAGGCCGCGATCGGTTCCTGGGCAGCCGCTGCCCGCAAGCGTTCGAAGTGCTCGAGATAGTGCGCGATCAGGTCGCGGTTGTGCTCGTCGTCCCCCTCGTCCTCGTCGAGAACAACGAAGGCGTCGCAGGCCAGTACGTATGTCGATTTTTCGCAGTGCCGGTTCATCGCGTCCCAGAAAAACGCTTCGAGCTTGCCCGTCTCGTCGTCGGGATACTCGCGCGGCAAGAGTTGCAAGGCGACAGTACGCCAGTCGAGTTCGCTGGCCCGGGCGCTGGCGTCGGTCAAGATGCGTCGCCAGAACTCGACATACGCGGCAGGAAGCTCCGCCGTCGAGCACTCCAGTGTGTGGGCCGCCGCGCCGTATTCGTTCGTATCGCTCTGCCAGTTCATGTTGCCCTCCCACGGAAGTTGCCCGCCAGTATACCTGAGCGGGGCCAGCTCGCGCCTGCGGTGTTTCATTTGACGAGGGCACAGCAAGACTCGATACTGGCTCTCTCGGAACGACATTCCAAACGCTGTCGCTGGAGTACCCGATGCGCTGCCTTTGCTTGACGCTGCTTGCTTTGCTGTCGCTGGTCCGTCCTGTAGCCGCCGCGGACGCGGACCGGCCCAACGTCATCGTCATCATGACCGACGACCAGGGGCTGGGTGACTTCTCCTACACGGGCAACCCGATCCTGAAGACGCCAAACCTCGACGCCTTTGCCCGCGAATCGGTGCGGTTTACCGACTTTCACGTGTGTCCAATGTGCAGCCCGACGCGCGGGCAGCTCATTTCCGGGCTGACTGCTCTCCGCAACGGGGCGACCTCGGTCACGGCGGGGCGCACCTTCATGCGGCCCGGCTTGCCCACACTGGCCGATTCGTTCGCCAAGGCGGGCTACAAAACCGGGCTCTTCGGCAAGTGGCACCTCGGCGACCACTATCCGCATCGCCCCATGGACAAGGGCTTTCAGGAATGCGTCTATCATCTGGGCTGGGGCCAGCTTCATTCCACGCCCGAGTTCGACTGGCCCCTGATCGACGGCCGCTACTTCCACAACGGCGTCGAAAAGCGGTACACGGGCCATTGCACCGACGTCTGGTTCGACAAGGCCACCGCCTGGATGAAAGAGCGGGCCGCCAAGAAGGAACCGTTCTTCGTCTACCTGCCCACCAACGCCCCGCATGGCCCGCACATCGAACTCGAGCAGTTTGTGAAGCCCTACCAGGGCAAGGGGCCCGCCGGCTTCTTCGGCATGATTGCCCACATCGACAAGCGCATGGGCGACCTCGACCAGTTCTTGATGAACGAGAAACTGAAAGACAACACGCTGGTCATCTTCATGACGGATAACGGCGGCACGGCAGGGGTGAAGATCTTCAACGCCGGGCTGCGCGGCCACAAGACCGAGTATTACGACGGCGGCCATCGCGTGCCCTGCTGGGTGCGCTGGCCCGCGGGCAAGCTGGGCGAACCGCGCGACATCCAGGTGCCCACGCAGAACACCGATCTCTTTCCCACGCTCTGCGAGTTGTGCGGCCTGACCGAGCCCAAGCGGCCCGCCAGTGATGATTCTTATCGGGGAGTGAGCCTGGCCCCCCTGCTGCGCGGCACGCAGAAAGAACTGCCCGACCGCAAGCTGGTCGTCCAGTATGGCCAGATCATGAAGAAGTTCGACTCGTGCGTGATCTGGGGGAAGTGGCGGCTGGTCAAGGGGACCGAGCTCTATGACATCGAAGCCGACCGCGCCCAGAAGACCAACCTCGCCGACAAGCATCCCGACGTCGTCAAGACGATGCGCAGCTACTACGACCAGTGGTGGCACGGGCTGGAACCCATTCTCGACGACTTCGTGCCCATCAGCATCGGCGCGAAAGCGCAGCCCGTGGTGGAACTGACCAGCGGCGACTGGGACAGCATCTATGCCGACAACACGGGGCACGTCCGCGAGGCCGTGGGCGGCCCCAATGGCGGGCACTGGCACATCCTGGTGGAAGAAGCGGGCGACTACGAGTTCACCTTGCGCCGCTGGCCCGAGCAGACGAAGGCCGCGCTCGGAGACAAGTACGAGCCTTCGGAGAAGTCGCCCTCCAACAAGGCCAACGTGAAGACCGTCGGCTTCCCCACGATTGCGACCGCCTGCATCGATATCGGCGGCGTAGAGGGGCAGACCAAGGCGGATCCAAAAGCCACCGGCGCCACCTTGAGCGTCAAGCTGCCCGCGGGCCGCACCAGACTCAAGGCCTGGTTCAAGGACGCCGACGGCAAAGATCTGTGCGGGGCTTTCTTCGTCACGGTGAAACGCAAGCCTTAGCCAATACCTGCACCACCCGGGAATTCTCACGAAATCGTTCAGGGTATGTGTTATCTTGGACTGGGGTTTCGCCCTGTCTTCCCGGGGGGGTGTCATGTCGCGAAAACCACACACGTTCAGGGATCGGCTTGGCTTCACGTTGATCGCGTGGCGAGAAGCCCGGCTTCTCGATGCTGGTGCGAATTTTGCGGAGAAGAGCAGCTTGGAACCGCGGATGGAGCAGAAGCCGGGCTTCTTGGCCCGCCGCGGCTTCACGTTGGCAGAGAGGCGAGAA
>JBFWSD010000527.1:0-5482 GCA_050248575.1 Gemmataceae bacterium | reverse complement strand
TCCAAGGGCATTGGAGACCCAGGCGCCGGCGGCGGGCCAGTAGTCGGGTTTAATCGGGTTCTTCCGGCGGCCCGTCATGCACTGGTAGGCGTCGTGATCGCCCGCGTTGTCGAACAGCGAGCGGATGACCACGAACTTGTCCATCATGGCCGCGATATTGGGGAAGAGCTCGCAGATATCGATGCCGGGCACGCGCGTGCGGATCGGCTTGAGGTCGCCGCGAATCTCGGCCGGGGCGTCGGGCTTGAGGTCCCACATGTCCAGGTGGGGCGGCCCGCCGGGGAGATAAATATTGATGATCGCTCGGTGCGAGTGGCGAATGCCCGACTTCGATTCGGCGGCCAGCAAGTTCGGCATGGCCAGCGTGCTGCCGACGATGGTGCCGCCTACAGTGAGGAAGTCGCGCCGCGACAGGCCGTCGCAGAAACCGCCGCGGGCGTGGGGCTTGCCAAAGATCTTGAGCATGGGATGCTCCTGGGTGGGGTAAACGGCCCGGTGGTTAGCCGGTGGTCGGGGGGGACCGTCAAGCAGGGTTCCAGGTAGGTAGGCAAGGATGATTATACCCGGGCAGCCCGCTGCTGCAACTTGTTTTTGCAGTCCGTGCGAATTCACTTACGCTTCACAGACGCTTGCCCGCCCACCAACGTAGAATGAATGGGGCATGAAGATTCCGCACTCGAGCGAGGGGTGAACGATGGACGACGAAGCCAAGAAACGGAAGAAGATGGCGTTCGAGCTCATCAAGAAGGCCTGGAAAGACAAGTCGTTCCGCCAGGAACTGCTTGCCAATCCGCGCAGTGCCATCGAGCAACTGACCAGCTACAAGATTCCCGACGACGTCGAGATCTTGATTCACGAGCAAAAGCCGAAGTTACTCCACCTGGTGGTGCCGGAACGGCCCGAGAACGTGGAAGAGATGAGTGACGACGACATCAGTCAGAAGGCTGGGGCTTACTTGGAAGCTCTGGGGAGTGCATTTCTGTTTCCGTTCGGGCGCTGAGCGGCGTTTCCGGGCCGACCACGCTGATATGAATGGCACGACCCTGCCAGCACAGGGCAGAGCCGTGGCGTGAACCGATCTCGGTGCGCAGTTCCTGACCGACGCCCACGCTCGGGCTGGCTTGCCAGTCGGCGTCGAGGGCACCGTTCAGGTATATTTCGACCGCCGCGCGGCTGGCCCCGGCGCCGCTCACGTTGTCCTCGAGTGCGTCCAGCACATAGCCCGAGAGCAGCCGTCCCCACACCTTGCGGCAAGTGGCGGGCTGATCGAAGAGATCGAAAGAAAGGACGCGCGCGCCGAGCGCCACGGCAAGGCCAACCGCCCCTTCCGGATAGTTGAGCTTGTCCTGGTACTCGTCGATCTGGCTCTTGTTGAAGATGAAGGTGTCGGACATGGCCAGCGTCTGCGAGGCAGCGCCGAGGGCATGTTGCTGGCGCGCCACTTCCTGCCACACCGCGTGCTGATCTGCCCGGTGGCCGCGCCGCATCTTGAGCGATGCCGACACGCTGGCCTTCAGCTTGTGCCGCAACTGCGACGAACACATCGACTGGCTCGAATCGAACGATTCCTTGCTGTAGCGCCAGCGGCCCTGCTCGACGCAGCTCACGGGCACCTTCAATTCGCTCAGGGCCGGCACCAGCACCGATGCATTCAGCACCCGGTTCTGCTTGGCGCCCACCAGCTCTTCCCCTTCGAGGAACAGCACGGGAACATTCGTGCGGTTCTCAACCACCAGGTCGGGCACGGAGCCTTCCTGCCCGACTTCGCGCACCAGCACCTGCTGATCCGCCAGCGCCTCGTCCGACAGGCGGTAGTCGGCCGCCTGCAGTTCCTCGGCATAGAGGGGGAAGACCGCAAGGTTCCGATAGTTGATGGGGTCGCCGACGCGCACTCGAGAGCGATAGGAAGTGAGCATGTTGATCTCCTTGCTCTTTTAACCATAGACCATCGCCGCGGCGAATACCAGGGCAGCTGCCTCACGCAGCACCCGGAACGCGTTGACAGGAAACGCCAGCCCAGGCTACCATCGACCCGCACCTACCACTCATGGAGGAGAACGATGTCTCAATCATGGAAGAACCTGGCGGTCCTCTTTGTCCTCTTCGTGCTAATCGCCTTCATGGGCTGCTCGTCGAAGCCGGTGCCGATCCCGATCCCGGAGAAGTCGCAAGGGGAAGGCCTGGTACGCATCTTCACCGCTTACGAACAGGCGGCGGAAAAGCTCGAGCGGCCCCCGCAATCGGCCGAGGACATCAAGCCGTTTCTCGAACCACACGGCAACCCCGACGCCCTGCTGCTTTCGCCCAATGACGGTGAGCCCTACGTCATCCTCTGGGGCGTCGACCTGGCCCGCAAGAAGCCGAAGCCCGACTACTTGACCAGCCCGGTGCTGGCCCACGAGAAAACGGGCAAGCAAGGCATTCGCCAGGTAGTCGACATCTTCGGCGACGTGCGCAGCGTCGATGCGGGCGAATTTGCCAGGATCACCTTCGCGCCGGGCTCGACCACGAACTGACCAGCAACTTGTGTCTCAGCCTTTCGGACTGGGATCGTTCTCGGTTCCATCCTGACGGGCTCGCGCCGCGATCCAGCGTAACTGCCGGGCCAGGCCAAAGAGAATGTCGGTTTCCATGGGTGACGGGCCGGCCCGGCCGATCAGGTGCCGTACCCCGTGCATCAGTGTGTTGGCGCTCTGACCGTACAGGAAATGAATCTCTTCCAGCCCGCGCCGCAGCTCCGCGAACATCCGGTCCTGCATCTCGAAGGGGGCCACTTCGTCCGTGGCATCCGCTGGTTGGGCCTCGGCGCGAAACACCTCATAAACACAGATGCCCACCGCCTGGGCCAGGTTCAGGGCCGGATACTCTTTTGACACGGGAATGTTGATGAGGAGGTGGCAGCGCGTCACTTCCTCGTCGCTGAGCCCGCTCGGCTCCGGGCCAAAGACCAACGCCGCTGGCCCGCGGGCGGCCATTTCCAGCAAGCGAACCGCCGCCCGGTCGGGTGCGCAGACCGTCTGCCTGCGATACATGCCCCCTGTCCGCGCCGAAGTGGCGGCCACGAAGACGCAATCCGCCAGGGCCTCCTCCAGCGTCTTTACCACGCGTGCCCGGTCAAGAATCTCTTCCCCGTGCGTGGACAGCCGGCGGGCTTCTTCACCATGCGGATCGGCAGCGGGTTCGATCAGGAAGAGTTGATCGAGTCCAAAGTTGCGCATGACGCGGGCCACCGAGCCAATGTTGCCCGCGTAGTGCGGCCGGACCAGGACCACCCGGCAGTTTTTGGACATGACTCACTCACTTTAGAGGTAATCCGGAAATACCAAGAAGCCCGGCTTCTTGAATTTCGGGAGCGAGAAAATCGCGGAAGACGCCGCTGCCGCTCAGAAAAAACTTCTCGAGATTTATCCAATGAGCCGTTGCCCGCCTGCACTATATAAGGGAAGACGCAGAATTGTGGGAGAAAACCATGTCGGAAGCACGATTGGGGGCCATGGCGCAGCAGATCAGGCAGCTGGCTGGCGTGCCCGCTTCCGAGCTTTCCGACGCTCAACTCCTCGACGGTTTTTGCAGCCAGCGCGATGAAGGGGTCTTCGCGGCTTTGGTGGCCCGCCACGGGCCGATGGTGCTGAACACCTGTCGTCGCGTGGTGGGCAATGAGCACGATGCGGATGACGCCTTCCAGGCCACTTTCGCCTTGCTGGCCGTGAAGGCCGCGTCGATCCGTAATCGCGAGGCGCTTGGGCCATGGCTGCACACGGCGGCCGTCCGCATCGCCAGTCGAGCGCGCGACCGGGCGCGGCGACGTGGCCAGCGTGAAAGGCAGGTCCTCGACATGATCCAGCCCGAGGTGAACAGCGACTCGCGCTGGCACGAAGTCCAGCCCATCGTCGACGAGGAGATCGAGCGGTTGCCCGCCAAGTATCGCGAGCCGGTGGTGCTGCGTTACTTGCAGGGCAAGAACACCGCAGACGCGGCCCGGGAGATGGGCTGCCCGCAAGGTTCGCTCACCTGGCGGCTGTCGCGTGCGCTTGACCTTCTGCGGCAACGCTTGACACGTCGTGGCGTGCTGGTGCCAAGCGCGGCCGCGCTCGCCGCCTTGCTGGAAACGAACGCGTCGCGGGCCGTCGTGCCTGCGGCCCTGGCAGCCGACGGGCTGCGCACGGCCCTGCAATATTCGGGCGGCCAGTCAGCCGCCGTGTCCGCAGAAATTACCATTCTCGTTCAAGGGGCCTTGCGAACCATGATGATTGCGCGTTGGAAGCTGACGGCCCTCCTCGGGCTGGCCTCGTGTCTCTTGGCGGTCGTCGGCCTCGGCCTGGCCACGGCGTTTGTGCCGCAAGACGTGGGGGAGAAGAAGAATGCCACTCCGCCCGTCGCCAAGGGCAAGACCGACCCGCCCGGGCTGCCGCTCGAAATCCGCCTGATTGCCAGGGTCGACAAGTACAAGATCCAGCTTACCGATCAGGAAATCGAGAACCTCGGCAAGCCGATGCAGCCTCAGAATGGTCTTGGCTTTGCCGGGTTCGCCGGACCGGCGGCCCCGAGGGTGGACCTCGTGCTCGAGATCAAGAACACCAGCGACAAAGACATCGAGATCTGGAGTGGCGGCGACGCGGTGTATACGAGCCTGACGGTGGAAGGGCCGGGGGTCGTGACCATTGCGCCGCAGCGTTTCCGGAATGCAATGTTCGTTCCACCGAGACCGCTCGTGATCGCCGCGGGCAAGACGTTCACCCAACCGGTTGCCACGTTCGACACGATCGACAAGATCCACTACTGGACGAAGCCCGGCGACTACAAGATCACCCTGCAGATGAAGACGGCACTCTTGCCTGCCCCCAAGGGGGCGAAACCGGCTCCGGAGTACACTGTTTCGGGCGTGGGGGCCATCGGTGCTCCGAATGCCGAAGTGCCGCCGCGCAAGCTGGCAGGTTTCGGTCTCGTGACGCTCACGAGTTCGCCGGCCCTGGTGACCGTGACGAAGTGACTGTGCAGCAACACCGACTACGTGACAGTGACAGTGGTCAAGGCTCGCGTCGTGCGGCAACACCGACCAGGTGACAGCGACTCCGCAATGAGTCGAAGAGATTAGCCGGTGGTCGAAGACCACCGGTATGACCATCAACGACGATGCAGCCACTCGTCGAGCCGATACTTCGACTCGACGAGTTTTTTTGTTTCCGCAACGGGCCAGGCCGTGACTTTCTCAACGGGCTGCCATTCACTGCACAGCCGGGCTTTCAAGTCTTCGACAGGCGCGTTGATGTTGACCAGAAAGTCCGCATGACTGCGCCCCTGGCGATAGTCGGGCTGCCGCGCCGGCTGTTTCAGGTAACGCGCCACGCGGCCTCCAGCAAAGGCGTACAGCAACGTCCCGTGATGCAGCAGGAACCGGCGCTTGCGTTGCTGCGCGTTGCCCGAGACTTTGCGGTCTCCCAGCACCAGATCGCTGGTGCCCGAGCTGTGAATGCCTGGCGCG
>JBFWSD010000526.1:0-5485 GCA_050248575.1 Gemmataceae bacterium | reverse complement strand
GCCTTGCTCGCCTATTGCAAGTACGACAACAATGTGGGCGGCACCACGGTGAAGATCGTCGACGCTGCCAGCGGCAAGGAGTTGCAAAGCCTGGCAGTTTCGCGCAGCTTGCTGCAGACGATGGCCCTGCATCCGCACCGCAAGTCGCTGCTCACCTGCGACAACACCGCCCACGTAAAACTCTGGAATGTCCAGACCGGCGAGGAGCTGCGGGCCTGGCAGATTCCCGGCGGCGTGAACGCGTTTGCCTTCAGCAGCGACGGCAAGCGCTTCGCCTCCGCCAACAGCAACGGCACGGTCTACGTCTATCGCTTCAACGATTGAGAAGAAATGAAGTTCAAGTTTCACCGTCCGGATTCGATCGGTTATGTGGCCCAGCTGTGCATCTGGGGCGGGCTGCTGGTATTCGTGGGCGGGCTGTACGTGGCCCTTGCCCGCTTCCTGCGCCTTCCCGAACTGGCCGAGAAAGCACAGGACCTTTATGAGAAGAACGCCGAGGCTTTCCTGGCCGGCTACTCCCCCTTCTACGTGGAGTACATGCAAGTTTTCCCACTGGTCGTTGCCGCCGTGGGTTTCCTGCTCTTCATCGCCGGTACGGGGATGCTCAAGATGCGGCGCTGGTCGAGGCGGCTGGCGGTGCTGGTTTGCTTCCTGATGATCGTGGTCTTCCTGGGGGAACTGGTTTACCAATACGCGGTGGTATTGCCCGGGCTGGACGCCTGGTTCAGCGAATATCGCAGCGGCGCCGCGTTGATCGAGGCCGAGGCGCCGCGCATCGGCTACGTGATGGACGCCGGCATCTGGGCGTCGCTGTTGCCGTTCGTGATGATCGGTCTAGCGCTGGGGCTCTGGCACTTGCTGCGCAGCCCGATGCTGGCGAATACGTTGGTGTTTGGCAGGACGCCGCGTGACAAGGCGCGGCCGGAACGGGAACCGCGTGCAGCTCCTGTCGCGGAGGCCCTGCCTCCTGTCCCCGCCAAACGTTCCCGGAAGGGACATCGCTCGCGCAAAGAGCGCTAGCCGGGATTGTCTTTGGGCTAGAAAATATCGAGGCCAAACCAGAGTGCCTGATTCACGACCAGGCCACCATTGACCTTGCCGATCTCGGCTCTCCAGCAGCAAGCTTTCGTTTCAGCTCTTCGGACAGTTCGTGGGAGGTGAAGTCAAAGCCGGCCTCGGCGCCCACCTTCACCATGGCGGCCATTCTTTCTTCTCGCACGCTGGTGGTGATTGCCCTCAGCTTGCCCTGCAATGCTTGGTCGGAGCGGGCCTGCTGCATGAAATCGTGTACGGCTTGTGTGCACATGACTCATTCTCCCGATGAAGGGGTTCTCGGTAACTTCAACGAAGTTGTGTGACACGGCACGGGGCGAGCCGGGAGTGTGCTGCGGGCTGCTCATGGACTGCGATGAGGTCGCGCGTAAGATAGCTGAGCCTTCATCGGGGATGGGTAACGCAGCGCACCAGCGAAGCTGCTTCTTGCGGGCGCGGGCAAGATCAGCCCTCCGACAGCGAGGCCCTTTACAATGAACTGCAGGCAAGTTAGTTAAAATGAGTGGACGGGCAGTACCGTCCAGCGTAGAAGTCGAATCTACGCGGCCGCCCTGGTCGCGAACAGACGTTCCTCGATTGTCGTCGCAAGGAGAGGTCTTCGTGATTCGCGTCAGCAACTTGACCAAGTTCTACGGTGATTACGCAGCCGTACGCGATGTGTCCTTCGAGGTGCCGAAGGGGCAGATCGTCGGCTTTCTTGGCCCCAACGGCGCGGGCAAGTCGACCACCATGCGCATCCTGGCCGGCTTTCTGTCGGCCACCTCGGGCGAGGCGGCCATCGACGGATTCGATGTTTTTCGCGATTCGGTCGAGGTGCGCCGCCGCATCGGCTACATGCCGGAGAACTGCCCGCTCTATACCGACATGCGCGTGCGCGAATACCTTCACTTCCGTGCCGGCATCAAGGGGCTGCACGGCTGGTCGCGCCGCGAACGGCTTGATTTCGTCATGGAACGCTGCTGGCTCACCGACGTGCGCCGGCAGATCATTGGCACGCTCTCGAAAGGTTATCGTCAGCGCGTCGGGCTGGCGGATGCCCTGCTTGCCGATCCGCCCGTCTTGATCCTCGATGAACCGACCGCCGGGCTCGACCCGACGCAGATCCGGGCCAGCCGCCAGCTCATCCGCGAACTGGGCAAGGAGCATACCATCCTGCTCTCGACGCACATCCTCTCCGAGGTGGAGATGACCTGCGACAATGTCATCATCATCCACAAGGGAAAGGTGGCCGCCTCGGGCTCGTTACGTGAACTGGAACAGCAGGCCAGCACCCGTTCAGTGGTCACCGCGGAGACCGACGAGCCGATCGAGGATCTGCAACCGCTCGAGCGGCTGGAGTTTGCTGACAGCTTCGAAACCGAACCGGCCGGCCAGGGAACGCGCATCCGCGTGAAGACCGAGAAGCCCGGCCTGATCGCGCAGCGGTTATGTGCCCTGTCCATCGTCAATGACTGGAAGCTGCGCGAAGTCCGCCCGCAAAGACAGACGCTGGAAGACCTGTTCGTGCAGATCACCGGCGCGGAGGAAGATACGCAGATCCTCAGAGTCCCGGCTTCCGCAGGAAAGGGCTGAGTCGCCAAAGGTCCTTGTCCCAGCCTCACCTGGGACCGAACTGCCCCGCAGGTCCGACAGGGAGAAGAGCATGCGAGCCACGACCAGCCTGATTCGACGCGAGTTCAGTGCCTACTTCTTGTCGCCCGTGGCGTACGTGGTGCTGGCCATCTTTCTGTTCACCACGGGCTACCTGTTCCATCTCACGCTCCAGCAACTCACCGCCCGCGGGCCGCACGGCATCGAGTATCCCATGCAGCTCTTGCTCGGTTCGCAATCTTACGTGGCGGGCCGACTGGAAGACTGGCGCTACCTCGTCGGCTTCCTCACCTTCTGGCTGGTGTTCCTGTCGATCCCGCCCCTCTTGACCATGCGGCTGTTCGCCGAGGAACGCTCGACAGGGACCCTCGAGATGCTCATGACGGCCCCGTTGCGCGACTGGCAGGTGGTCCTGTCCAAGTATCTCGCCTGCTATGCGTTCTACCTGGTGCTGTGGCTGCCGACGTTGCTTTACGTGCCCGCCCTCATCGGCTGGAACTGGAGCGAGCGCACGGCGGGCATCGATCCGTTCCCCGTGCTTACCTCGTACCTTGGCATCGCGCTGGCGGGCGGCATGTTCCTGGCCCTGGGCTTACTGGTGAGCAGCCTGGTCAAGAGCCAGCTGGTGGCCTTTCTCGTATCGCTTTTCCTGAGCATGGGCTTCGTGATCGTGGGCTTCTGGCAGTCGATGCTGTCCGAAGATCAGCTGCTGGGCCGGCTGATGGCCTACTTCAGCGTGCCCGCGCATTTCGATCGCGATTTCAGCCGCGGTATCATCGACACCGGGCACCTGGTGTTGTATGTGAGCGTGGCCCTGTTCTGCCTCTTTCTGACCGTGCGTAGTGTGGAGAGCCGACGATGGCGTTGAAACCTCGCATTTCGAGTTTCTGGCATTTCGTGGTCCGGCTGGGCGGGCTGACAGGCGCCTTGTTGCTGGGCTGCGGCCTGTTTGCCTTCTACAAGCTCGCGAAAGAACCGATCGGCGCCGGGCTGATCGTGGCCGGCGGCCTGTTCTTGCTCTTCTGGCTGGTGGTCGAGCTGATTGCCGCCTTCGATCACTTCACGGGCGAACGCAGCGCCTTCGGCAGCAATGTCGTCTTGCAAGTCCTGCTGGCGGGCGTGTTGCTGGCCGGCGTCAATGCCTTCGCCTTCTTCCACGATGCCCGCTTCGACTGCACGCGCGAGCGGCAGTTCACCATTCCCGCCGAGTGGCGCACCCAGCTCACCGAGCTCCGGGCGGATCGGCCCACGCGCATTGTCGTGCACGTGAGACACGTGGAGTTCGGCACCAGCAAGGAGAAAGGCCCCGATAACTACGATTCGGCCGCCGAGCGCAAGGTCGTCGAGAAGGTACTCGATCTGGTCGAGCAGTTTCGCGAGCTGGGGCCGCGTTTCCAGGTCTCCGTGCTCGACGTCCAGGACGAGAACTATAGCGACAAGCTGGCCGAGGCCACGCGCGACGCACCTGAGCTGCGCGCGGCCATCGACAAGGCGCCCGAGAATAGCGTTTTCTTCTATACGCGCCAGGACAAGGAAAAACGCCAATCCGGCAAGGTGCAGCGGCTGCCGTTCAACGACATTTATCAGCTCGACAAGGTGGCCTCGAGGGCAGCGAGCGACCGCAAAGGGAACCTGAAGCTGCTCTACCAGGGAGTGGGCCCGTTTGCCCGCTGCGTGCTCAACAGCGAAGAGCCGCGACCCAAGGTAGGGATTGCCGTGGTGCACGAAGCGCTGGGCACGCAGGGGCCGCGCGACTCGTACACCCTGAAGCGCTTGCAGGAGGTCTATGCCGACCAGGGCATCGACGTGCACGACGTCATTCTCAAGAAATGGACTCGTGCCCCGGAGCCCGCGGTGCTCACCTATGACGAACGAAAGTACGATAAGGCGGCCAGCAAGATCGAGACCCTGGAAGCTCAGCGCACCTTGCTTGCCGAACAACGTGACCGCATCAAGCGCCTGACCCCGCAGCAGCTCAAGGAGCGGGGCGGCACCGAGAAGGACCGCGTCGAAGGGCTCAAGGAGATTGCCACCATCATCGCCGAGATCGATCGACAGTGCGACAAGGAACGGCGCACCCAGGAAGAGTTGCAGGTGGCCCGTCTCGACGAGCAGCGCCGGATCCAGGACCTGAAAGACAAGCTGGCCCGCAACCTGGCCGACTGCGACTTGCTCATCTTGCCCCGGCACACACTCAAGAACATGTTGACCGGACCGAACATCCCGCATGACCTTCATTTCCTCGACCGCGCCCAGGTGGAGGCCATCCGCGACTTCATGAAAGCGGGCAAGCCGGTGCTGGTCTGCTTCGGTTCCACGGTACGCGAACCGAACGATTCGTCGCGTCTGGAGCCCGATGACGGCTTCGAGAACATGCTCGCCGAGCTGGGCATCAGCCTGGGCCCGGAAACCGTGTTGCACGATGTGGAAATCTCGGCGCTGGCCGACGTGCAGGCGCTGCGGCAGGCTGCGGGCGACGTCATGTTCATCAGCGACGATGTGAAAGTGCCGCCTGTCGCGTTCCTCAGGAATCGCGAGCAACGTGCGGGCAACCCCGTGGGTGAAAGCTTGCGTCTGGCGGCCCGACGCCTCGGTGACGAACAGTTCGCGCTGCGCTTGCGTTATGCCAGGCCGGTGAAGTTTGTGGCCCCCGCCGGCGTACCCGAACAGCGGGCCGCCTTCCTGTGGAGCGATGCGGCCTCCTGGGTGGAAGAATAACCCTACCCCACCGAGAAAGAACTGCCTCGTTATGATGAGAAGGAGAAACGCGGCCCGGTGGTGCTTGGCGTGGCCGCCGAGACGGTGGTGCCCGCTTCCTGGTACGCTTCCGATGAGACGACGC
>JBFWSD010000525.1:0-5485 GCA_050248575.1 Gemmataceae bacterium | reverse complement strand
GAGTTGCTGCGGGGCAACCAGGAGGCCAGCCTGGTCGGCGAGCGCCGCGTGCTCACGCTCTGCTTCTGCGACCTGCGCGACTCGACGACCATCGCCGAGAGCATGGCCCCCGAGGCCTTTGTCGAACAGTTGCGCGAATACCTGGGCAGCCTCAGCGAGGCGATCGTCGAATCCGCCGGTACGGTCGACAAGTTCATTGGCGATGCGGTGATGGCCTTCTGGGGCGCCCCCACGCCGCTGGAGGATCATGCCCTGTGCGCCTGCCGGGCCGCCTTGCGCTGCCAGCAACGTATGCGCGAGCTGCGCAAACTGTGGGAAGCGCGCGGGCTGCTTCCCTTCCATACTCGCATTGGCATCAATTCCGGCGAGGTGGTGGTGGGCAACATCGGCAGCGTCACGCGCCTCAATTACACCGCAATCGGCGATCCGGTGAATCTGGCCGCCCGCCTCGAAGGGGTCAACAAGGTCTACGGCACCGAGATCATCATCAGCGCGCATACCCGGCGCATGGCCGGAGATGCCGTCATTGTCCGCCCGCTCGGCGGCATCCTGGTCAAGGGCAAGACCGAAGCCGTGCAGATCTACGAACTGCTCGGTCTGAAGGGTGAGTGCGACGAGGCTCAGTTCGCGTGGGCGGCCATCCACGCAGAAGGTGTGGATGAGTATGGCAAGCGCCACTGGCGGGCCGCCATCGAACGATTCGAACGTGTGCTCGCACTCAAGCCGGGGGACGGGGCGGCCAAGTTCATGATCGAACAGTGTCGCCGCTATGAGGCAGAACCGCCCCCCGAAGACTGGAGTGCCCTCTATCGCAGCGACGTACACTAGCCGCGCGAGTGAAGCTGCCGCCGTCGTGAACGCGCCTACGACTTGGTCGTCAACTCGGGGAGCCCGAGGCGGACATGCAGGTTCTTCAGGCGCGTGCCAAGCACTTTGGACAGTTCACGCGCCTTGGCGGACTGCGTCGGCTGCGCGAGCTGTGCCAGTATCCCGCGTTCGAGGCGAATGATCTCTTCGAGATCGCGACTCTCGTAGGTTTCGCAGAAGGACAGGCACAGGGGGGGCAGCTTCTTGAGGCACAGTGTGGCCCGTTGCTTTTCTTCCGCGGTCATCCCTGACGCTTCCACCAGATCACCGATGCGTTTGAACTCGCTCTGGATACGCTTTTTCATTCGCGGACTCCCGGTTGGAGGCGTCGAAGTTGCAGGGCAGCCTGGCGCGCCGGCGCCGGCTCACAGTTACTTGCGATGACGGATCTTGGCGCGCATGCGCCGCTTCTTCCGCCCGACTTTACGTCGGCCTTTGCTCTTTCTCATCAGCCCAGCCTTTCAAGAGTAAGCGCCACACGGGAGAGGTGGGCTACCCCTCGCGCGGAAACCCCTGGTACTCGTATCGGGGTGAGAACTCAGAAAGAGTTATGATACAGGATTTGGAGCCGAAGGGCCACGCCCAAGCACAGATTCAGCCAAGAAGAAGTTGACGGAAGTACAGTGTCCAGGCTGCCGCGGGGATCAACTGGCAGGGCAGGGAAATCAGCAGCCTCATCTTCGTGGGCCGCAGTGACAAGAGCCCTGCCAGCGCCAGCACCACCGTGCCCGCAAACACTCCCCAGTAACCGACTTCGATCGGAAAGGGCCGCCCCAGCAAGGTGAGGTTCTTGAGATAGACCGCCACCACCCCAAGTGTCCCCGCGAAGAGGAACCCGGCGAAACCAGCGAACCCACCGAAGATTGCCGAAAACGTAGGATTTCCGGCCAGGAGAGGCACGATTTGCAGCCCAACCACCACCAAAAGGGCGACCAGCCCCCAGTGGACGTAGCCCAGGATGTTTTCGGTGAGATCGATTTTCGCTTTCAACTCGGCGCGCTTGCTATCGACCTTGTCCCGCAACGGATGCGGTCCATCCCCGGGCAACGGCAGCGGCGGAGGAGGCGGTTGGGGCGCCAGCTTGTCGATCTTGCCCCGTTCCTTTTCCATCTCGTCAATAATCCGTTGGCTTTGAACCGTCAGGTCCCAGGGCGTGACGGACTGATCCCCCAACCGGGTGCAGGGCACGGCAAACGAGGCGACCGTGATCAACGCAGCCCCGAGCGCCACCCACAGATGAACCGGCCGTTTCGCAGGCGCCGCGGCAGCACTGTCTTCGCTCATTTCACACCTCGCTTACTCATGGCAACAGATAGAAGCTGGCCGCGCCGAGGGCGGCCCCCAGCGGCAGCGTGGTAACCCAGGCGCCAAGGATCTTACCAATCATACCCGAGTGTGCCTGCCGGCTCACGATGCCAATGCCAAACAAGGCGCCGCAACTCACGTGCGTGGTGGAAACGGGCATACCAAACCGGCTGGCCCCGATCACGATGCACGCTGTCAACAGGTTGGCGGTGAAGCCCTGGCCGTGGTTCATCGAAGTGATCTTCTGACTCATGGTCTCGGCGACAGCACGGGCGTTGATCAGCCCGCCGAGAGCGATGACGACTCCCACCAAAGCCAGGCCGCCAACCTTGCCCAGGGCCGGCGCCAGCAACAAGAGGGCCGCAATCTTTGGCGTGTCGTTCAGACCGCGGGCAAAACCTACCGCGCCCGCAGACGCAAAGTGAAGCCGGTCCAGCAGTTTGGCGGCGTTCAATCCCAGCAAGCTGCCCTCGTAGCGCCGCGCACAGTTCACCTCGGTGCCCAGTTCCACGTTGAGCACGCGAACTCGTGCGAGGGCAACTTCTGCCCCCAGCAACGGTGCTGTCTCGACCACTTCGCGACCTACACAGAAGCAAGTTTGCTCGGTCACGCCGAGCCGACGCCGCGCATAGCTGAATGCCGGATAGACAAGGCAGACAAGTACCAGCGCCAGCAGCGGGCTCAGCAGCAATGGGGCGAAAAAACTGTCTGCCAGCTTCGCGAAGCTGACCAGAGCCCCTGAGGCCCAGCCGGCGCCAACCAACGCCCCAATCAGGGCATGCGTCGTCGAGATCGGCATGCCGATCCGGGTCGCCAGCAAGACCGTCAAACCGGCCCCCAACGCGACGGCAGCCGCGTAATGGCTATCCTGAACGAGTTCATTGGGCACCAGCCCTTTGCCGCTGAAGTTTCGCAGCAAGGTCTCGGCGAGAAAGAGGGCGGTCAGCGAGCCAAGGAATGTTGTAAAAGCTGCCCAGACGAGTGCTTGCGTATAATTGGTGGTGCCGCTGCCAAACAAGGTGGCCACGCCCTTGAAGTTGTCGTTGGCGCCGTTGGCATAGGCCAGTACCAACACCGCGACCAGCAGAAGTGCCATTGTCATCACGGTTCCCTACCACATACGTTCGCAAGAATGTTTGACCGAGCAACTTGGTCAAAATATCAGAATCCTGGGCCAATATCACTTGTCTAGTACCATAATCCATTCAATAATGGAGTAGGACACTATTACCACACCGGAGCAGCTGCCAGCTGCGGTAACCCGATGTCCAAACATCTGCAACGCGATCTCGACAATCTGCAGCGCGATCTGCTGGCAATGGCCGCCAACGTGGAGCAGGCCATTCACAGCGCGATCCAGGCGCTGCAGGAACGCGCTGTCCAGGCGGCCCAGCAAGTGGTTCAGCGCGAAGAGCAGATCGACTTGCAAGAAACCCGCGTCGAGGATGAGTGCTTGAAGGCGCTGGCGCTGCATCAGCCGGTGGCCGTCGATCTGCGGCGGGTGGCCGCGGCCCTCAAGATCAACACGGACCTTGAACGCATGGGAGACCTGGCCGAGGACATCGCCGAACGGGCCATGGTCCTGGTCAAGCCTCCCTTCTTGCCAGTACCTGAAAGCCTGCAAGTCATGGCCGACCTGACCAGGCAGATGGTCCGGCAAAGCCTGGAAGCCTTCATTCAGCTCGACACGACACTGGCCCGCCAGGTCTGCCAGCTCGACGACCAGATTGATCTCTACAACGCGGAGATCATCGAGCAGCTCGTGCAGATCATGCAGGAAGCGCCCGAGATGGTTGCCCCCGGGCTGTCGATGTTTTCCTCGGTGAGGCACCTCGAACGCATCGCCGATCACGCCACCAACATCGCCGAAGACGTGCTGTATCTGGTGGAGGGAGAGATCGTGCGGCATCAGCCCGCCGCCCTCTACCGAGAGGCCGTCGGCCAGTAAACAACCCAGCTTTCGCATTCCTTCGGCGAACCGACAAGTATCGGACCTCCATATCCCTGGGGTTGCCAGCAGCCCTGCCCTCATGGCTGCCGGTAGCGGCGTGCTCATTCCGCATCAAGTTGTCCCCCGGTCCGGGCCGATAGAACCGTTACCATCGTCACGGTCGCGCGCCCTGTGCGGCTGTTTCCTGTTTCTTCCTTGCGGGCGGCCCATGCGCTATGGCTTCTTGCTGCTGACGATCTTGCCCGGGCTGGCGGGCTGCCGCACCCACCAGTGTCTGTGCCAGAACACCGTCAAGACCACGACCACCCTCACCGAACTGAACTACAAGCAGGTGCTCAACAACATCGCCATGTTCGTGCACAATCCGGCCTCCATGCCCTCGGTGGCCGTGATCAACTCCGGCACTGTCACCGTCGACGACACCAAGGGCCTGAGCGGCAACGCCACCTACGCGCCGACGATGACCTTCTCGCAGCAGGTGGGCGGCTTTCCCATTCTCAGCCTGTTCGCCGGCCCCAGCGCCGAACGCAGCCTGACCGAAAACTGGTCGATGGTGCCCGTCAACGACATCGACAATCTGCGCCGCATCCGCTGCGCCTTCCAGCTGCTCGTGCTCGGCGGCGAGACCAGCGACTGTTTCCACTGTCGGCAGATTCTACAGGACTTCTACCTGGGCGAGATCAACGACTTCGAGTGCATCATTCCGCCCGGCTTCTTTCAGGTGGGCTGCAAGCGCGACGTGCCCCGCCACGCCTGCTTCGTGGGCAACTACTGCGACACCTATGTCTGGGTCATGCCCGAAGGCGTCGAAGGGCTGACACGCTTCACCATGACCGTCATCGATCTGGCCACGGGCAAACCGCACGCCCCGACGCGGAAAGTGGTGCGCACCTACAAGAAGGGCACGCTCGAAACGACCGAGATCACCACGAACGAGATCGACAAGGAACAGCTCGAAAAGTGGCGCAAGGAAGAGCAATGTGACTTCGAGCGGCCCCGCCTCTATGTCGATCCCCCCAAGGTGAATCCTGGCCTCTTCTTCGTACGCTAACACTCCCGCCGCGCCATCACGGAAAAGAACATTGTCATCGGCGCCCTGCTCGGGTACTTCTGACTGAGGCATTTCGGCCCGGTCGGCACGTATCCTCTCGGAGCGCACCCATGAAGCAGCAACAAGACGGCACGCCGCACTTCTCCCGTCGGGATTTCCTGGCTAGCGCGGCCATTGGCGGCGGGCTGCTCGCCTTGTCGTCGGGTTGCCGTGTCGTCCGCACGAACGCCGAGGAGGGAGATCCCAACTACACCTTCAAGGTTGCCAAGTTCAGGGGCAGCCCCGACGGCTTCGACCGCGAGTTCTGGGGC
>JBFWSD010000524.1:0-5489 GCA_050248575.1 Gemmataceae bacterium | reverse complement strand
GCACGGCCGGAAGTATTGGTGCCTCCATCTTACCCGCTACCGGAGCATTTGCAACCGCCTGGCGCCGTCGCCCGGGCGTCGCAGATTTCGGCGCGGAAGTCGCCCTCGCGTGGCGAGCGGCGCGCCTCGCGCCAGATCGGACCGCCGCACAACTGCCCACGCCACGCCTGCTTCGAGTCGTGTCGATTCGTGCTCCCACGGACAGACAAACCTGACACGTACTTTTCCCCTGCCCGGCGTAGCATTATGGGAAATTAGCCCGCTGCGCAGTGACGGGAGGTGTCGAACGATCTGTCAACCAATGTCGCTCTGTGTCACAACCAGATGCAAAAGTCGTTTGGCCACTGGGACTTGAGGCGTTTGTTTGCGCACTTTCTGCCTTTTGGAGCCGGCGTTTTGGCGCAAATCAAAATACCGCAATGGCTAAGAGCAGACAGAAATAGGCCTTCATTGCGCAAGCGGAGCAAACCTCGCCGCCGCCGCGGCGGCGATCTACTCCGATGCGCGGGCAGGATCCGTTACAGGCTTGTTGCGCCGCAACCGGGCAGCTCACGCTAGGATGGTCCCTGTGCCCATCTTGGCGTTTTCGCAGGAGGTGAGTCGTGATCCGAAACGTTCTCGTGATGCTGATACTGAGTGTGGCCGTGCTTGGCGCATACGGGGCGGCCGTCCCCGACCAGACCGAGCCGATTCCGCAGGCTCTGCGCGATCGCCTCCTGGAGATTGCCCGCACCTACGAGAAGATTGGCCGCGTCGACGATGAGTTCCGCTGGGCGCCCGGCCTGTGCCGCATGCCCAACCCGGGTCGCGTTTATTTCAGCAAGAGCAAGGACGCCGATACCCACGGGCAGAAACTCTATTCCCTCTTCGCCAAGGATCGCCTGGCTTACCTGAGACTCAACGGCGCCAAGGAAGCGCAGACGAGCCCGGTCGGGCAGATCCTCATCAAGGAATCCTGGACCTGCGAAGAGATGAAGACGCCGCCCCAGCCGCAACAGTTGCGCGGCCAGTTCCGGCAACTCGAGCAGCAGCGACCTGCCCAGCAACAGCAGCAGCAGCAGCAGAACGACCTGGACTTTCTGCACCGCGGCGAGCTGTTCTCGCCCTACGCTCAGAAAGACGGCAAGTGGTATCACGCCTCGAAGAAGGCCGGGCTGTACATCATGCTGAAAGACGACCCCAAGACCCCGAACACCGACCAGGGCTGGATCTACGCAACGGTCTCGGCGGACGGCAAGAGCGTGACCGCCGCGGGCAAGATCGCCTCGTGCATGAACTGCCACGAGCAAGCCAGGCACGACCGCCTCTTCGGTGCGAAGTCGGACTGAAGCGCGGCTTCATCGCCCTGAGCGCTTCAAAACGTCAAGCGGTATTCGAGGCGCAGGATGTCCTCGTACCAGTGGCTGCCCGTGAGAGCGCGGCCGTAGCCGATGTAGAACTGCTTGTTCTGATCGTAGGTGATGCGCGTGCCTACCTTCACGTTCAGAATGGTGTCGCCCCTGGCATCGTCGAAGATCACGGTAGCGGGCGCCAACGTGACCGGCGTGCCGCCATTGAGCACCGTCCAGCCCACGAATTCCGTCACCGGCGAGATCCACCAGCGGTCGTTGTGCACGACATCGTAACCGATGCCGATACCGTAGCGGAGCACATCGCCCGCGAAGCCGTCGGTGCCGTCGATGGGGATCCAGTACTTGAACTCACCCTGCAGGGTGAGGCGGTCGATCCGTTCGTAATAGAGCAGCCCGGGCTCGAGGCTGACGTGATGGGTGCCCAGCCCGCGCGTCGAGGCGCCGGTTGGGGAATACGTTCGCAACTGGAACGTGCCCACGCGGTTGGGCTGATAGAGAAACGCGTACTTGAAGCCCGCCTGCGTGTCCCCCAGGCCGGCCGAGTTCGGATTGATGGTCGGATCGAGGAAACGTGTGCCCAACTCGACGAACACCGAGAGCCGCTCGGTCATCAATCCTTCGCCGTAGAAGAGCAGTTCCTGGTAGTCGATGCTCACCTCGGGGAAGGCCAGGCCAGGGCCGAAGGGCTGCTTGGTCGCATAGAAATACTCGGCGCGGCTGGGGCGATTCGAATTGTACGCCGTATCGTAACGCATCCGCAGCGTGTTGCCCGGAATGGCGTTGTCGATGTAGCCAACCGTGCTGTCGGCGATATTGATGTTTTCCGAATCGGCGTCGCCCGTCTGCGCCCAGGCGGGCAGCGGCGCCAGCAAGCCACCCAGTAGCAGGAGCGCACTGACCAGGTTGGTCCTTCTCATGGCAGTCCCTCGCGAGGAGCGCTGCCCATCCTTTGGCAGCTGTCGAGATTATCGACCATGCCAGGGCTGCCCGGACAGCGAAGGTTAGCCGGGCAGACAGGTTAGCCAGGAAGGCAAGAGAACTTGCGCGGCTGGACGGGAGATGCCGGTTCAGCATCACTTGGGTGGATTCAAGGCCTTGCCGCGCATGTCCTGGAGAAGTTGTTGAAAATCGGCACGCTGCGAAAGCAGCGCAAAGGCTGGCGATTGTTCCAGCGCCTTCACGTCGTCGTAGCCCTTGGCAAAGGCACGTCGATAGAACTCGACGGCCTTGTCGCCACATTGCCGCGACAGTTCTTTGCGCTCGGTCGCGGCGAGACCGGCATCCTGATCGACCGCCGTCAAGCAGCGGGCTGCGAGCCCGGCCGCGCGGGCAAGCTGTGCGGCCTGGTTGCCGCTGAGCGGGACGATTCGCTCGGCGTGCTTGAGGGCAAGCTCGTACTTCTTCTGTTGCAAGCACACCGAGGTGAGCAGGGCCAGGTTGTTCCGCTGGAACTGGAGAAAGGTCGGGTTGCTGGCATTGATGTCGAGGGCGCGGCGGCCATGAAACAGCCCGCTGTCGAGCAGCTGATGGGCTTGCTCAAGGTCGCCCAGCTTGAGCTGGACGTTGCCGAGGTTGCCCAGCGTCCCGCCGAGCAGGGCCTGATAATCGGGCACCTTCGGGTACTGTTCGATGAGCCCCTGATAGAGCTTCACGGCGGCAAGGTAGTACTTCTCGGCTTCCGCGAGCTGCTGGTAGCGCAGATGGAAGCCGCCGATGCTGTTGAGGCACTTGGCCAGTTCGCCGCGGTAGAGCGGAATGAAAGGGAAGTTATCGACCAGGCCGCTGAACTGCTCGAGGGCGCGTTGATAGGCCTTCTCGGCCTCGTCCTGCCGTTCCTTGTCGGCCGACAGGGAGTTGCCCAGGTTCAGGAAGACGACGCCCAGTTCGTGCTGATATTCGCGCGAGAAGGGGGCGTGCTTGACCAGGCCTTCCAGGAGCGCGATGGCGGTGCGGGCCGATTTCTCGGCGGCGGCCGACATCTTGCGGCTGCGCTGCACGGCGCCCCGGTTCAGATGTGCCCGCGCCAGCTCTTGCTGGTAAAGCGGCGTGTGCGGATGGGCCTCGACCAGCGGGGCCAGGAGGGCGATGGCCTGTTCATGCGCTTGCTGAGACTCTTCGAGTCGGCCCAGCGCGAACAGGGCCAGCCCGATGTTGTATTGCAGCTGCGCCATCTCCTGTCGGTGGCTGGCCACGGCCGGCTCTTCGTCGATCAGCTTCTGCTGGATCTCCAGGGCGCGGCGATAGGCGGCCTCGGCCTCCTCGGCATGACCGGTAACGCGCTGCAGTTCGCCGAGCTTGTTGTGGGCGGCGGCCAGTCCCTGCCGGTAGACCGGCTTGTCAGGGAATTCTTCGCTCAGGCGAGTGAACTGTTCGATGGCCTCGTCGTAGGCGGCGCGGGAGGCCACGTGTTCGTTGAGCAAGCGATGGATCTCGGCGAGCTGATGCTGAGCGCGGGCCAGTTCCAGCCGCAGTTCGGGGTCGTTGCCCTTCTGCGTGAGGAAGTCTTGATAGAAGAGGAGAGCTTCCTGAAGGAGGCCGCGGCGGACCTGCTCCATGTGCGGGATGTCGTTGAGCTGATCCTGGGCAAGCTGGCGGAGCATCTTGTCGACGGCCTGGCGTGCTTTCTGGAAGTTCGTTTCGGCACGGGCCTGGGCGGAGGCGGTGCGATCCTTCTCGCGGGTCAGGAGCACCACGCCGATGGTGAGGGCGACAACCGCCGTCAACGTGAGGGCCGCCGTGCTCGCCACGAAGGTGCGATGCTTGCGGCCCCAGCGTGCCAGTTGCTGAGTCAAGGGCTCGGGATAGACCGAGACTGGCTCGCCGGCGAGCCAGCGTTCCACGTCGTCGGCCAGCTCGCGGGCAGTTTGATAACGATCGCTGCGTTCGAAGGCCATGGCCCGGGCGCAGATCGCCTCGAGCGGCCCGGGCACCGCGGGATCCACGGAGCGCACGCGCGGCGTCGCGCTGTAGGCCACCTTGCTCACGACTTCGCGAACGTCGTCGCCGGGATGAGGCGGTTCGCCCGTGAGAATGTCGAAGAGGATGGCGCCCAGTCCGTAGATATCGGTGCGCGCATCGAGATCGTCCAGCCGCCCCTGAGCCTGTTCAGGCGCCATGTAGGCCGGCGTGCCCAGCACGTGCCCGGCCATGGTGACATTGGGATTGCCCGAATCGGTCAGGGTGAGTGTGGCGCCCACCTCTTCTTGATCCTTGAGCTTGGCCAGGCCCCAGTCGAGCACCACGACTTCGCCGAACTCGCCCAGCAGGATGTTCTCAGGTTTCAGGTCGCGATGGATCACGCCGCGGTTATGGGCGTAGGCCAGCGCCTGGCACACGTCGATGAAGTTGTTGAGCAAGCGGGGCAGTTCAAGAGGATCGGCCGCTTGCTCGCGGCGGCGGCGATGATAGCCGACGATGGCATCCCACAAGGTCTGCCCGCGCACGAGGCGCATGGTGTAGAAGGGCTGCCCGTCCTCCTTGCGGCGGCCAAGTTCATAGACCGGGACGATGTTGGGATGTTCGAGCTGCCCGGTGATCTGGGCCTCGCGCAAGAACCGCTCGAGAAACTCGGGCCGACTGGAAGGATCCGCTTGCAGTTCCTTGAGGGCAATGTCACGATTGAGGTCGTCGTCGCGGGCAACCCAGACGGTGCCCAGCCCGCCATGTGCGAGAATGTTCAGCAGGCGGTAACGCTCGCGGCGTTCGACGTTGGCGGGCCCGCCCGCCCGCCTGGCGATCGGGACCGTTTTGCCCCGCGCATCGACTTCGGAGGGGAACGACTCCGTCTGTTCACGGTCGCGACCTGGATTGCCGCCATCGGCTTCGGTCTTCATGGCAGTGGGCTCGAATAGTGGTCTTATCGCGTCTCAAGTGTAGCAAGCTGCGGCGACCAGGGAAAGTCTGCAGCCCACAACCAGAAGAGGAGCCCGGGCTGCCGGGGCGGTCCCGGCAAAATCCCTGAAACCACCCGGTTATCCTGGGGTATGTATCTTCTGAACCGGCCGGTCTTGAAGCGGCCGGCCGCCAATCTTCATGCTTCTGCAACTTGAAAGGGAATCCCATGCGTCACGGCTCGCTCTGCTCGCTGGCTCTGATCCTCGGCGTGGTGGCCGCCCCCCTCCAGGCCGCCGAACGAAA
>JBFWSD010000523.1:0-5510 GCA_050248575.1 Gemmataceae bacterium | reverse complement strand
AGAGGGCCGCCTCCTTGCCCAGCATCAAGGCCACGCGTTCTTGCAACTTGAGGACGGTAGGATCCTCGTTGAAGACGTCGTCGCCAACTTCGGCGGCCAGCATGGCGGCGCGCATGGCGTCGGTCGGCCTGGTCACGGTGTCGCTGCGCAGATCGATGAGATTCAAGACTGCCCCCTGTGCGCGTTTGCTGCTTGTTGGCGTTGGCTACGGTCTGCCCGAAAAGGGGACTGTCCCCTGAAAAACTGCCAGGTCTCGAGTCAGCGACCTGGGATATTGCCTCTGCTTGGGGTCCCTTTTCGGACTGCCTCTTCACTCGTCCTTCGGCGGCGCGGGCTTCTGGCGGTTTTCCATGTACCAGCGTTCCTTGATCTTCTTGAGAAAGATGATGCGGAACTTGTTGTCCTTGAGGCGCACGGAAGTGGCCTCTTCGCCTTTGTCCCATTCGCCCTCGCGGGCAAAGCGTTTGAGCTCCTTGATGACGCCTGGGTCGTCGGCCAGCTTGGCGGTGGCTTCCTTGACGACTTCGGGGAAGCCGATCGTCCTGGCCCGGTCATCGATGAAGTCGGGATCAGCCAGGTGGGCCAGCAGATAGTCGATCTTGCGCATCTCGATGGCCTTGATCACCGAGTCGAGACATTCCTTGGGTGTCTTCTGCGGGTAATCGTTCTCCGAAAGGGAAACGCCGTGCCGCTTGACGAACTTGACTTCCTGGGCAGGACTCAGCGACACCAGGCCCACGATGAGGAAACACGAACCAACAACCATGCGCATGATCAACTCCTGCGGGCGAGGCGGGGGGAGATTCCTACCTATGAGTACCAGGCGGCCTGCTGCGAGGCAACCTTCGACCTTGCAACGTTCGTTTGCGCAATGAAAGCCGTTTTCGCATCGCCCTTGGACATTGCAGCCTCAGGACTTATGGAGAATAGCCTCGGCCAGCACACAAAAAGTGCGCAAACGACGAACGAAAATCGCTGGTGCCGCAGGACTTACATACATGCTGCCACCCAGGTGCGCAGTGACCAGTCTTCTCCGAACGTTACAAACCACTGACAGAAAAACCTTTCCGACAAGGCGACTGCCCGACCGCTGGAAAAGTCCGCAAACGCTGCCGCCTGGTGTTTGACGCTTCGCTGCTTCAGATCGATTATCAACCTTTATTCTGCGCGATCTGGGCACGAAGTACGTGTCAGGTGTGTCTGTCCGACTGCCTCAACGGCTTCTGCCCGTACTGCGGTACTTGTCGAGCAGGGATTGCAGCTTCTTGACCATATCGGGGTTATCGAGATAGAGATTCTTCTGCTCGGCCAGGTCGTCATTGAGGTTGTAGAGTTGCCCGGCCGGGTCTCCCTGCTTGGGCTCGATGCGTTTGGGGGGCGTGAAGCCGCCGGAGCCTAGCCCTTCGACCAGTTTCCATTCGCCCTGGCGGATGGCAAACAGGCCGTCGCCGGAATGGTGGACGATGGCTTCGCGGATGGGCTTATCTTGCTTCTGCCCGAGCAGGGCGGGCAGCATGTTGTAGCTGTCTTCGCCTGCATTCTTGGGCAGCTCAGCGCCCACGATTGCCCCGCACGTGGCCAGCAGATCGACGTGGCACATCGTCTCGGCGGAGACGCTGCCCGGCTTGATCTTGCCCGGCCAGCGGGCGATGTAGGGAACGCGATGACCCCCTTCGTGAATGTCGGACTTCTGCCCGCGATAGTGCCAGTTGGCGCGATGATCGTACTTCTCGATGTCGGTGGGCAGCCAGTGAGCGCCGTTGTCGCTGGTGAGGATGAAGAGGGTGTTGCCCGTCAGCTTGTGCTTGTCGAGCGTCTTCATGATCTCGCCGACGGTCCAGTCGACCTGGGCGGTGAAATCGCCGTAATAGCCCGCTTTCGATTTGCCGATGAACTCCTTGGTCGGCATCCACGGTGTGTGCGGGGCCGACAGCGGGAAGTAAAGAAAGAACGGCTTGTCGGGAGTGGCCTTCACGTGGTTGTCGATGAAGGCGACCGCTTTCTCGGTACACTTCGGCAACACGTCCTCGTGCTTGAAGGTGGGGCCGATGGGGCCGCCGCGCCAGAAACCGCCGCCACCCACGCGGCGCATCTTGCTGTCGCCGATCTTGGCGGTAGGGGCCTCGACCAGCCCTTCATTCTCGACGAAGACGTACGGGGGCATGTCGAGCGAGGCGGGGATGCCGAAGTAGTAATCGAAACCGACCGAGCGCGGCCCGGGGCTGAGGGGCTTCTCGTAATTCGTGGGCTTGACGTCACCAAGGCCCAGGTGCCATTTGCCCACGCAGCCCGTGGCATAGCCATGCTTCTTGAGCAGGGAGGCCACGGTCATGCGGTCTTTCTCGATCAAGAGTGGATCGTAGCCCTGGAGGACGCCTTTCTTGAGCCGATCGGTGCGCCAGGCGTAGCGGCCCGTGAGCACGCCGTAACGCGTGGGGGTGCAGACCGAAGAACCGGTGTGGGCGTCGGTGCAGCGGACGCCCTCGGCGGCGAGGCGGTCCATGTTGGGAGTGGGGATCTTGGAGTCTTTGTTGTAGCAGCCCAGGTCGCCCGAGCCGAGGTCGTCGGCCATCAGGAAGATGATGTTGGGCTGGTCGGCCGCCCGCACGGGCAGAACCAGCAACAACGCAACAAGCGAAAGCAGCGTTCGAAACATGGCAGCGATCTCCTCGGCAACGAACGGGCGACCTCTTCGAAGTTTGCAGCGGCAGAGTGTACATGTACAGCGAAAAGTGGGCTCACGCGCCGCTTCCTGAAGGCACGCGGGGCAGGCTGACGCCGATCATGCTGTCGCGCGTGACCAGTTCGGCCAGCTCGGCTTCGCTCAGCCCGTCCGTGCCCTCGGGCCGTAGCGGCAAGACCAGATAACGCATGTCCGCCGTGCTGTCGTGTACGCGCACTTCGATGTCGCCAGGGAGGTCGGTGCCGAACTCGCGCAGGACCGAACGCGGCTCGCGCACGGCACGGGCACGATACGCCTTCTTCTTGTACCAGTCGGGGGGCAGCCCGAGCACGGGCCGCGGATAGCACGAGCAGAGCGTACACACGATCAAATTGTGCACGCGGGCCGTGTTCTCGACCACCACCAGCTTCACGCTCTCCATGTCGATGCCGAGCTCGCGGACCGCCTGCGAGCCGTCGGCCAGCAAACGCTTCTTGTAAGCCGGATCGACCCAGGCGCGGGCCACCACCTTCGCCCCCAGAGCCGGCGACTGGAAGTCGTACAGCTCGACCCGCCCCCGGATCTCGTCGGCGGTCAACACGCCTTTTTCCACGAGCAGCTCGCGGACGGCCGACTCCAGCTTCTGATGATAGGTCAACGGCCCGTCCTGGTCGGGCAAGGTCGGATGAGCGTGGCCGTGGTCATGGTCGTTATGATCGTGATCGTGACTCATGGTGTCTCCAGATTCATCTTCGAGATGGTCAGTAGCCAGCCCGTTCCTTCACTCCAATCAGATTCGGAAACCAGGAAGCGCATGCGCTGGCGGGAACGGGTGAACCAGCATTCGGGCGACTTGCCCGCCTTGAGCGCGTTTCGCAGGGCGGCGTGCCCCCTGCCGCGATAGGGAACATAGCGATAGACGCCCGCCTTCGTGGGGTAGGCCCGGCCCAGAAAGCAGCCCGCGCAGCTTGCGCCGCAGTGGAATTCGAGGCGTCGTTTCCGCATCGCGTCTGGATCATTTGCCTTTCTTTTTCGGTTTGGCTTTGCTTCGAGATGCGTGTTTCGGTTTTCGGATATCTTCGAGCCAGTGCTGGTAGATCTCGACATCGATGGTGTCGCCCGCCGCCCCCTGGTAGTCGGGCCAGAGCTCTCGTTGCAGGAAGCGGACGCGATAAAGGGGCTGCCCGGGCAAACCCGATCGGCCATACGCACATTCTTCGGGATTGGGAAAGGCGGGCAGCACGCGCTCGATGATCCCTTCCTTGCCCCGAATGTACCAGGGCGTGCGCACGTGCCCGGGCGGGAACAACGCCCGCACGCGGACGCGGTCGCCCGGCTGAAAGCAGGCACGCGGCGGTTTCGTGAGCACGGTTCATTCCTCGCGGCGTTCGACGTCGGCCAGCCTGGCCCCGAGTTCTTCGGTCGTGAAGATCCCCTTTTGCTGCATGTTGGCAGCGATGGAGGTGATCCACTTCTCGTAGTAACCGAGGCGGTCGTATTCTTCGGCGCCGAGCGATTCGATGCCGCGGCGCAGCTCGTGCAGGTTCATCACCCCCTTGGTGTTGAGCAGGTCCATCATGGCGTGGACGCGCTTTTCCCAGAGGGTGTAGACATGTTCGGACTTGTCGATGGGCCCGGCGGGCACGCCGCCCAGGTCGTGGATACCACGCATTGCCCGACTCCTTGGCTGAGGATGGTTGATGGAGGGAGTATAGCGGTGCGCGCGGCGACTTGCGACAGGTAATCAGCGCTTCGCCCTGGGCCGTGTCGCCAGCGTTGCACGGTCCGGTTGCTTGCGGGCAGCTTTCTTTGGCTCGTCCGCGTTGTAGCGGACGTGCCCGTGCTCGAGGACGATGAGCTGGCCGCGGCCGAAAGAATACCAGCCCTCCTTGCTGAGCGGTTCGGTGGCAACCACGTGCCCATGGTTGACGGGCTGCGAGTCTCCTTCGAGGTCGATGGACAGGTTGGCGTCCTCGAAGCGGCGATGCCCCGCGTGGCGAAGCGTCACCTTGCGGTGATGCAGCCCCTTCCAGCCGTTGCTGTCGTGGTAACAACAGAGGAAGCGGCCGTCGGTAAGCAGGCAGTTGAGCTTGCCGCGCCGGTTGAGGTCATGCAGGGCCTGATGGAGCCAGTGCCAGTCGGAAGGATGTTCGAGGCGGCGGCCCAGCTGGCTCATCTCGTTGAGCAGGTGGCAGAAGACGTGCTCGGAATCGGTGTGTCCCACCGGGCGGAAGCGACCGATGCCGAGCTCGGCATGCCCGAGGATCGTGCCGTTGTGGGCGAAGCAGTAGTCGCGGCCCTCGAACTCGCGGGCGAACGGGTGGGTATCGGCGTGAGTGGGCGGCCCGCCGACCGTCTTGTGCCGCACGTGCGCCAGGTAGATGCGCGATTGCAGGTGCGGATAGGTTTCCAGGAAGCCGGAGTGCCCGCTCTCGCGCCACTTGAGCGGCTCCTTGACGATGGCCACCGAAGCGTCGGGATACCAGGCCAGGCCCCAGCCGTCGGCGTTGTCCTCGCCGCGCAGGGCGAACTCGTGAATGGAAAAGTCCGCCGAAATCGGGCTGGCAAAGGAAAGGGCCATCAACTCACACATATTCTTATCCTAGCGAAATCATCTCGTTCGTTCAAAACCTGAACAGGCCGAGCGGCAGCCCTTTTCTGCTTGACGGTTTCACGGGTGTGTGCGAGTCTTGAAGTGATTCGATGTTCGCGGCTCATCTCCGGAGATCACCATGCGTGCCATCGTCTATCTTCTGCTCGCGGGCTTCGTGTTGACGTTGCTGGCCCCGGCGGCCTCGGCGTGCATCAACGACCGGGTCACGGTGCAAGTGGAGGAAGAGTTCAAGTC
>JBFWSD010000522.1:0-5513 GCA_050248575.1 Gemmataceae bacterium | reverse complement strand
AGTCGCCGGTTACCAGCGGGCCGTCCAGTGTGCCCGTGACCGTCAGCCCGGGCTGGGCCGTGAAAGCGCCGTCCCCCTGGCCAAGATAGACGAGCAACTGCCCGCTGACGGCAAATCCAGTGGCGGGGGCGATGGCCAGGTCCATGCGACCGTCGGCGTTGAAGTCGCCGGTCACGATGCCGGTAGCGCCGAAATCAAGAGCCAGTCCCAAGGGATTGGCGACCGCGAGCGGATCGCTGAAGCCGCCCGCTCCGTTCGCAAGGAAGACATAGACCTGGGTGGGTCCTGCGATGACCAGGTCTGCCCGCCCGTCACCGTTGAAGTCGGCGCTGGTCATGGACGACAGAGTGATCGACGGCAGGCTGTCGGGCAACAGGTTGCCGGTCAGGGCAAAGGTCCCATCGCCTGCCCCGCGCAGGATGGCCAGGGTAAAGAACTTGCCGGCAATGGGGTTGGACGCCGTTGTCGAGTTGAGATAAGCGAGATCGAGAATGCCGTCGCCGTCGAAGTCCGCGGCGAGGCTGCCGGCGGGACTCTGCAAGACGAAGGTGGAGGTGGAGTCGGCCGGCCCCACGGCTGTCGGGTTCAGCACATTCAGAGCGTCCCAGTCGCTGCCGCGCACCGTGCTATTGTTGTTGGCCTCGTTGCTTTCGCTCACCTGCCCGGCAGAGTCGATACGCATGCCGATGAAGATGGGGGCCGATCCGATCGCTGGCAACGTGAAGGTGATTTCATCGCTGAATGACGCGCCGCCCGCCAGGCCACCAAGGTACTCAACGCCACTGGCCACGATGCTGCCCTGCGCCGGGGACAGGGTCGTGCTCAGCACGACCACGGCCGTGTCTGTTCCGTCGAAAGTGTTGTCCGTGGAGAGTCGGAACTCGACGGTGAACGGCCCTGTCACCGCAGCGCCTCCGCGGTTCTCGACGCGATAACGAACCGTGATGGTATCGCCGGCGACCGCGATATTCGGGACGACCTCGAAGGAACCGCCCACCAGGTCCGGGGCGGCCGCGGTCACAGCCCCGTTCGCTGTGCGCGTGATCGTGAGGTTGTAGAAGCCGCGATCCGGGCCAAGGTCCGCGGGAACTGGCCCGGGCACCGCCGCCGGATCGTACTGGTCATTGCCCGCGGACGACACGCCAAAGTAGTACGTCCCCGCGCTGCCCGCCTGGAACGTGAGTCGGGAGTCGGTGGCATCGAAGTTGTCGTTGGCGGCGATCTGCAGGCCGGCGCTGTTGAACACCCGCAGGTAACTATCGAGGCCACTGCCAATGGTGCTCGCGTCGATGTCGAGCTGGACCACGTCTCCCTGAGCCAGATTCAGGGCAAACAGATCCACGTCCGACCTTGACTCGATGAAATCGGAGACGTGGATGACATTGGCCGCGGTCCAGGTCAGGGGAATGGCCTGGCTGTCGATGGCGGGCAGGATTCGCTCTTCGAGCACTTCCAGGCGCGGTAAGGCCGGGGCTCGCCGCGGCGAGTGGAGACACTGGCTCCGCCTATCCTTGACATGTATCCGCCGGCCCGCCATTGCTGGACTCCAGGCAGCGAGGGCAGCCCTTGACCGAGTCCTCTGCGGCTATCGCCCCAAGGCGCAGCCGCAAGGTGCGGTCGCAGGCGCTGGCCTCTCACTGGAAGGGGGACCGCAGCACCGGCGGCACTTCGTTGTTTTTCATGGGTTGCTACTCGAAAGTGAGGGCGCGTAGGAAGGGAAGGAGTGACTTGTCTTCCTTGTTTAGCGCCATCTATATATTCTTTATCCTGCTTTTACTATTCCTGCAAGCAGAATCTTTGCCTTTGGCCAGATGCTTACCATTGCTTCGCTGCCCGGGCTCCTGGAGTTCATTGGCAAGCTCTAGCGGCCACGAAAAAAGGCCGCTGGCGGGGTGCTTGCATCTTCCCACGCGCTGGCCCGGAGCGTACGATACCGAGGGGCTGGAAACTCGGGCGACCGCGGCGCATCATCATCCATGGCTTTGCCTCGTCAAACACTCGCACTCCTGGACTCCGCACAGCAACTCGTGCGGCAACTTCCTGCCGACGCTGTACTTTTGTTGACGGAAACCGATCTCGACTGGGACGCCGTCCTGGAGAAATTGCCGGGCTGCCGGCTCCTCGTCTCCGCCCACGATCAGGCCGTCAGCAAGAAATTGAAGGAACATCCCGGGCTGACCGTGGTCGATTTCGAGGCCACCGCCACTCCCACCGACGAACGGCTCGGCCTGGCCCTGCTCGAAGCCGTCGCCCGTGAGCATTTGCAGCCCGGCGCCCACGTGGTGGCCCTCTACAACGGCATCGATACCGAAGACAAACCGGAGCAGATCGACAGTCTCAGCGTCATTCACCTCGGCGAACACCTGGAACGGCTCAGTGCCAAGGAACTGAGGCAGCTGGGCACCTATGTCCCGCTCGACGTGCTGCGGGCCGTCGTCGATCTCGCCACCGAGATCGGCCGCGAAGGCCGCGAAGGGCAGCCCGTCGGCACCATGTTCGTCGTCGGCGATCATCGCCGCGTCCTCGCCATGTGCCGGCCCATCAACTTCAATCCATTCCGGGGCTACAGCAAGGACGAACGCGACGTCCGCGACAAGAAGGTCCGCGAACAGATCAAGGACCTGGCGCAGCTGGAAGGTGCCTTCATCATCCGCAAGGACGGCATCGTCGAGGCCGCCTGCATGTATCTCGACGTGCCCGCCGAAGGCATCACCCTCAGCAAAGGGCTGGGGACCCGGCACTGGTCGGCGGCCGCCATCAGCAAGAAGACCAAGGGAGTTGCCCTGGCTGTATCGCAATCGTCGGGCACCGTGCGCATCTTCCAGGATGGCCGCGTCGTCTTGCACATCGAACCCTTGGCCCGTCCCATGGTCTGGCGCCATTTCGAACAAGAGGTCGACGGCAAGCAAGAACCCGCCAAATAACGGGGCTCACCAGTCAGGAGGACACATGCTTCGCGATATCGGCGTCTTCCTGGGCCGCTACTTGCGACAGCCCTCCGTGATCGGGGCCATCGTACCCAGTTCACGCCATCTGGCCGCCTCCATGCTGAAAGACCTCGACCTCCCGCAGGCGCGGGCCGTGATCGAGTACGGTCCGGGCACGGGCTCCTTCACGGCCGGCATCCTGCCCCAGCTCGACCCGGCCGCCAAATACTTCGCGGTCGAGATCGACCCGGTGATGGCCGATAAATGGCAGGCCCGCTTCCCCGAACACAAGGTTCACGTCGAAAGCGCAGGCAAGGTGGCAGAGCTTTGCCGCGCCGAAGGCATCGACCAGGTCGACGTCATCGTGAGTGGGCTCCCCTGGGCCTTGTTCCCCGAAGCACTGCAGCTGGAGATTCTCGAAGCCACGGCCCGCGTGCTGCGGCCCGGCGGCGTCTTTGTCACCTTCGGTCACCATGTGACCGCCTGGCTGCCGAAGGGCCGACGCTTTCATCGCCGCCTGCCCGAGTACTTCAGCCAGGTGACGCGCGGACGCATCGTCTGGCGCAACGCGCCGCCTGCCTTCGTCATTCGCTGCGTGCGCTGATGGGCCGACTCACTTCGTCCGCTGTACTTCCAGCCCGGGCAACGCTTTCTGCAAGCGGGCCACTCCCTCATCGGTAATCTTGGTGTCCCACAAGGTGATGCGCTGCAGCCCCTTGAGGACGGCGAGCTCTTTCAGCCCCTTGTCGGTGACGTCAACCGTGTCCAGCCTCAGGTAGTTGAGCTTGGACATGTCGCGCAAGTGGACGAGCCCCTTGTCGGTCACCTGCGTCTCGCCCAGGTAGAGGCCGGTGAGGTTGGTGAGCTTGCGCAGATGGATCAGCCCATCGTCGGTGACCTTGTTGGCCCGCAGGCCCAGGTACTCGAGCTTTGTGAGTCCGGCGAGATGGGGCAGCCCCTTGTCGGTGACCAGCGTCTCTCCCATGGGCAGCCAGCGCAGGGCGGGCAGCTTCTTCAGGTAGGGCAGCCCGGCATCGCTGATGCGTGACTGGTACAGGTTCAGCGATTCCAGCTTCGACAGCCCTTGCAACAGCTCGATGGCCTTGTCGTCCACCTGCGGGTTCGACATCGACAGCGACTTCAGGTCGGGCATCTCTTTCAACAAGGGCAGGTCTTCGTGAATCTTGGTGGCGTTGTCGAAGCTGATCGCTACCAGGCTGTCTCCCTCCCAGGTGATGACGGCACCGTTCTTTTCCAGGCGGGCCGCAATATCGACCAGGAACGAACGGATGGCGGCACGAGCTTCCGGCGCGGCCGTGGCATGATCGCTCGCGGCCAGCTTCTCCAGGGCCGCCCGGGCCGCCTTCTTCAATTCCAGGTTCGCCGACTTCGCCTGGTCGCGCAAGGCACGCACAGCCCGGCTCGAAGCTTCCAGGCTCTTGCCCAGGGCCGCCTGCTGCAACGGCGCGACCGCGGGCAGCCCGGCCTCGACCAGCTTCTTGCTCGCTTCTTCGCGGACCGCGAAGTCTTCGTGGTCGAGCTCCTTTGCCCAGCGCGCCAGATCTTCCGCGCTGGGTTGGGCGCCGCACAGCCCGGGCAGTGCGGCAACTAAGAGCAGAACGAAGCAGTTGCGCTTCATGAGGATTCCTCCCTGGAGCGATGGCCTCCCTGGCCATTATAGCCCCCAAACCAAATGGGCCGAGCGAGTTACCTTCCCTTTTGCACTGCCCGAAACATCGCTTGACAGGTAAGCCGTACTCTGGCATAGAGCCCCATTCCTCGGGTTCCAGATTCCGGTGTTCGGGCAACGCGTCTTCGCGGACGAGGTGGGTATGAAGCGGGTCTCTCTTCTCACAGCTGCTGTTAGCGCCGCTTGCCTGGCGGGCTGCGTCACCTGGTCCGGGCCGCTCGTCGAAAACCCGGCCTTCGTCCCGGCCGATCCTTCGATGTGCGCCGAGAATCCGCTCTACGTCCCGCAGGGCAACAACGCCTATCCGCTCGTCTTCGAAACCGTGCTCGACGTGGTCGACGACTACTTCGAAGTTTCCTACTCGAACCGCTATGACGGCCGCATCGAGACCTTTCCGCAGACCGCGCCCGGCGTCGAGCAGCCCTGGAAGCCGGGCAACCCCAACCTCCGCGATCGCGTGGAGGCCACCTGTCAATCGATCCGCAACCGGGCCATCGTGCTGATCCAGCCCGCCGACGGCGCGGGCTACTTCATCCACGTCACCGTCTTCAAGGAGCTCGAAGACCTGCCCCAGCCCTCACGCAGCACGGCCGGCGCCGCCTCTTTCCGCGGCATCCCCGACGTGGAACGCGTCCATGAGGTCGTCGATCCGGCCGTCTTCCAGGACAGGTGGATCCCGCGCGGCCGCAACTGCCACATCGAACAGCTCATCCTCCAGCGCATCAAAGAATGCCTGTAAGAGCAGTGCGACAGCAAACAGACCTTGAGCGGGACCGCTGCGCTCGCTAGTGCCGTTTTCAGCTGACAACTTTCGTGTCGCAAGCGGTGGTTTTCACGAGATTTAGGCGCAGCTGACAACGGGCGGTCAGAATAGAACATCTCCAGGGGTGGAGATC
>JBFWSD010000521.1:0-5516 GCA_050248575.1 Gemmataceae bacterium | reverse complement strand
GTTTGCGGCTCTTGCTGGGAGAGCGGGCTGCCCTCTACAATACGTTGCCATGAATCGATTCTTTCGACCGATGATCCTGATCCCGGCGTGGGTGTTGCTTTCCGGAATCGCGCTGGCGCTGGTGTTCTTGCCCGCCTGGCAAGGAGCGCCGGTGCGGGCCTTGCCGCGGCCCGTGCCCGTGGGCGACCAGGAGGTTGTCTTCCTGAACCAGGCCACGAGCACGGCGGCGTGGGAACGCTTCGTGGCCGCGCTGCGCTCGTTGCACGACGATCCGGATTCCGGCATCGAGATCGTCGACGAGCAGCAGGCATTCCCCAGCGCGACGACCGCTGTGCCCGAAATTGCCGTGAGGCAAAGGGGCCGCACGGGCCGTGTCTGGTTTCGCTGGTACAAGCTCACCGGCGACATCGACACGGCGCAGTGGGTGCAGGCGTTGATGGGTCGGCAGCCCGCGCCGCTGGCGATCATCGGCGGCAGCACCAGCGACCGGGCTCGCGATCTGGCCCGCGACCTGCACTCTCTCGGCGACCAGGAACGGGCGCCGCTCCTGCTCATCACCACCGCCACCGCCGACCAGGTCGATCTCGACTACGAGGTGGTCGACCTGATGTCCGTCTATCCGGGCCGCAGCTTTCGCTTCTGTTTCACCAATCAGCAGATGGCGGAGGCGGTGATCGATTTTCTCTGGACGCAGCCCGAGGTGCGGCCCGACGTGGAGCCGGTGTATCTGGTGCACTGGGATGACGATCCCTTTTCGGTGGATTTGAAGGAGCGGTTTGCGGCGGCCCTGTCGGACGAGCGTTTTTCGGGCTGGCTGCAACAGCGTCGGCGGCTCAGGCACATTGGCCGCGAATGGAGCGACCTGGCTGCCCGCGCCCTGACTGCAGGCGTTGCGCCGGGCCTGTGTCCCGACATGTGCCTGGCGGCCCTGGCGGCGCAGACGCCCTGGTGGAGCGTGCGCGTCGGCCACAGCATCGGCGGCTACGCGCGCCCCAATCGCGCCGAGAGTGCCGGGGCGGCCAAGGTCATGGAAGGCGTGGCGATGCACCCCAACCAGCGCCGGCCTCTGTTGATCCTGCCCGCGGGCACGCAGCCGACGCGGCGTTTCCTGCACGCGCTCTTCCGTCTGTCGCCGGATGACGCGGCCCGCTTTGTGGTGGCCACCGGCGACTTCGACTTCAACACCATCTATCGCGACCGCATGGTGGCGTGGCCGATCCAGGACCTGCCCGTGGACCTGGTGTTCTTCAGCCATCGCAATCCGGTCGATCCGATCGGTTTCGTGCCGAGCTTGCCCGACGATGCGATTCCCGACCTGACCAGCAAGTCGACCACCAACACCATGGATTTGCTGCTCTACCGCGATATCGCCGAGACGGTGATTCACGCGGCGTATCAGGAGGGCAGACTGCTCGATCGCGCGGATACGCTGAGAAAGAGGCTGCGCGAGGCCAGGTTGCCCGACGGGCAGCCCCGCTTCGATGAATCGGGCAATCTCCGCAGCGGTTCCGGGGAGTTCGTGGTCTGGCTGCGGCCCATCCGGAACCGCGAGCTGAACCTGCCCCGCGCCGGGCTGCAAGTCTGGAACCGCAGTACCAGCCCGCTCGGGCAACGCGTCTGGCAGCGCGTGCCCGTGGACGGCCTCGACGAGCTCATCATCGACTACGTGCGCCAGCCGGCGGAATGAAAGCTGCCCCGGTGGGGCTGCGCGGTTCCTGTCACACACCCGGCGGTGCGTTGTGTACCCACAAATAGAAGGTAAGGAACGAGATCATGAAAAAGTTGTAGTCCGTGTCGGCCTGCCATTGCACCCGGGATCCCTGGAGAGAGATGTCGAGGTTGGAGGGTTTTTTCGACGAGCTGAACAACTTCTTGACTTGATCGCGAAGTCTCTGAGCGGCCGCTTCGCTGGTGCACTGGCAATCGCCGCGCATCTTGATCCCCTTGTCTCTTGTGAAAAGGAAGAGCGCGGTCTGTACGTTGTCGGCGAATCCCTGGGCGCGCGGCCAGTGCGAAGGGTCGCCAAGCAAGGAGGCGAAGACGCCGCGGCCGCGCGGAATCAAGGGGGCCAGCTTGGCATCCTGTTTGGCCGGGCCATTGCGGGCCAGGATGTCGCGTAGAAGCTGCGCGGTACTGATGACCACGAAATCGGGCTCGATCAAGGCGAACGCGGCCCCCTCACCGTTCTTGGGCTCGAACATCGTGTACTGCCCGACCTTGACTTCCTGGAAGAAGCGAATGTCGGCAATGCGTCCGGGATGGGTTCGCTCCACGGTGCGCACCAGGATGGTCATGTTGCGCGGCGAGCGTGCCCAGGTGATGCGCTGCGTGTCCTTCAGCTCAATCAAGACGCCATCGATCACCTTGGTGGTGCTGAGCTTGTCATCGCGCGTCATCGCGTTCGTGCTGTATTCCGGGTGTGCCCGCAATGCGGCAAAATCGAGAGAGGCTACCAGAAAGCAATCGTCGGGCAGGAAACGATCCTCGAACGCAGGGATGTCGATCGAGAAATACCAGTACAGGGCGCCAAGAAACAAGAGCAGCCCCGCAGCCAGCACAAGAATGCTTCGCAGGTATCGAGGCCGGGCGCGAGACTGGACCCGGCCGGACGCTGGCAGGAACAAGATCGTGCAGTTTGGACACTGGATCAACGAACCGGCGTCGGCCTCCGCTCCGTCGAAGACATGCAAACAATCCGGGCAGGTGAAGCCCGGTTTTTCTGGCTGGACGATCTCCGCACCGGCGAACGGCCGCTGACAGGCAGGACAGGCGACCAGGCTTGCCGCCTCCCCATCGCTCGCTTCCACGACATGGTGGCACGCGGGGCAGGCGAAATGGATCATGGCGAACCTCTTGGTGCAGCGCAATACGGGTTGGCGATTTCCGTGGTGAAGAATGGATGCTAAGCTGCCCAGAGCGGCCGGTCCATCACTCCTCCGCTGCGACCCCTCGACCTCTTGAGCCCCATCTCCGGTGTGTTGACTGCCACCCGGCGGAATGAAAGCTGCGGATCATGCGTTCTCAAAATCCGACCATTCGAGTCCAAGTTGCCGAACAGCACTGCGCACAGTGCCCTTGTTGAGATCGCGCCCGCCCCAGTCCGGGCAACAACTCGGGCAAGACGGGAGAAGTGACCGTGTACCCGCCTTCAGGCTGAGGAGTAAACACAAGCGGAAGGCGATAGATCACGGGAAACCTCCACGAGAGTGACGGTTGGATTTTACCTCGCCCAGAGCGGCCGGTCCATCACTCCTCCGCCTCCAGCACGGCCAGGAAGGCTTCTTGCGGGATCTCGACCTGGCCCACCTGCTTCATGCGTTTCTTGCCCGCGGCCTGCTTGGCCCAGAGCTTGCGCTTGCGGGTGATGTCGCCGCCGTAGCACTTGGCGGTGACGTTCTTCTTGATGGGGGCAATCGATTCGCGGGCAATGATGCGGCTGCCGATCGCCGCCTGGATGACCACCTCGAACAGGTGGCGTTCGATCTCGCCGCGCAGCTTCTTGACCAGCTTGCGGCCCCGCCGCTCGGAGAGGGCACGGTGCACGATGGTCGACAGGGCGTCCACGCGCTTGCCCATGACCAGCACGTCGAGGCGGCACAGCTCGGCGGCGCGATACTCGAGGAATTCGTAATCCATCGTGCCGTAGCCATGCGTGACCGACTTCAGCTTGTCGTAAAGGTCGTAGATGACTTCCGCGAGGGGCAGCTCGTAGACTACGATGGCCCGCGTCGGGCTGAGGTACTCGGTGCGCAGATAGATGCCGCGCCGTTCGGTACACAGCTTCATGATGTCGCCGATGTTCTCGCTGGGCAGCAGGAAGCTGATCTTCACGATCGGCTCGCGGAACTCGGCGATCTGCCCGGCGTCGGGGACCGCTTGCGGATTCTCGATGGAGAGGGTCTCGCCCTTCTTGGTGAGGATCTCGTAGGTGACGTTGGGGGCCGTCTGCACCAGCTCGAGGTTCGATTCGCGCTCCAGGCGTTGCTGGATGATCTCGCGATGAAGCATGCCGAGGAAGCCGCAACGGAAACCGAAGCCGAGCCCTTCGCTGGTTTCGGGCAGGTAGCTGAAGGAGGCGTCGTTGAGCCGCAGCTTGCCGAGGGCGGCGCGCAGCCCTTCGAAGTCGCGATTGTTCACTGGGTAGAGCCCGCTGAACACCATCGGTTTGGGCTCCTTGTAACCAGGCAGGGCCACGCTGGCCGGGGCGAGCGCGTCGGTCACCGTGTCGCCGATGTGTACGTCGGCGAGGTTCTTGATCTGGGCCGTGAAGTAGCCCACCTGGCCGGCGCCGAGGCGATCGCACGGCGTCGGCGCCGGGCGGAACTGCCCCATCTCGGTGATCTCGTATTCGGTGTTCTCGCGCAGCAGGCGGATCTTCTGCCCTTTCTGGAGGCTGCCCTCCATGACGCGGACATAGACCACCACGCCGCGATAGGTATCGAAGTGGCTATTGAAGATGAGGGCACGGGTGTGGCCAGCATGTTTCGGGTCGGGCTGCGGCGCCGGCATCTTCCGCGTGATGGCTTCCAGCACCTCGTCGACCCCTTGCCCGGTCTTGGCCGACACCTTGAAGACCTCGTCGGGATTGATGCCCAGGGCATGTTCCAGTTCGAGGATGACGTCGTCGGTGCGGGCGTGGGGCAGGTCGATCTTGTTGATGACCGGGATGATGGCCAGGTCGTGCTCCATGGCCAGGAAGGCGTTGGCGACCGTCTGGGCCTGCACGCCCTGGAAGGCATCGACGAGGAGGACGGCCCCCTCGCAGGCGGCGAGGCTGCGCGAAACCTCATAGTTGAAGTCGACGTGGCCCGGGGTGTCGATCAGGTTCAGCTCGAACGGGGCCGCCTTCGCCTCTTTCGGCTGGTAGACGATGGTCACCGGGTGCATCTGGATGGTGATGCCCCGTTCGCGTTCGAGGTCCATGTCGTCGAGGACCTGGTTGCGGAAATCGCGCGACGAGATGGCCCCGGTCTTGAGCAAGAGCTGGTCGGCGAGCGTGCTCTTGCCATGGTCGATATGGGCAATGATGGAGAAATTGCGAATCTGGCTGGTTGGCATCATGCGGAAAGTAACTTGGACAGGCTTGCCTCTTGGTCTCCAGGAATCACTTTATCAAGCGGCCCGATTTCTGGATAGGGCAGCCCGGCCTGCCGAGATTCACCTGGCCTGGCGTCCAATACGCTGAAGCCATCCTGTTTGCGCTGACGGACGAAGCAACCGGAGCGGGCGGCGGGCGTACTGCCCTTTGCGCCACGGGTCCGAATTCCTATAATGTTTTTTCCTGGATTTTGAGGGTATTTTCCCCCACTCTCTCGCGCGAGGACACGAGCCGTGTATCCAATCTTCGGGACCTGGGTGGCCGCGGTGCTCAACGTCGTGGTCCTGCTGCTCGGGCTGTTCCTGATCCTGATCGTGCTCATTCAGCGCGGCAAGGGGGGCGGGCTGGCCGGCGCCTTTGGCGGCGTGGGCGGCTCCAGCGCCTTCGGCTCGCGCGCCGGCGACATGTTCACACGCAT
>JBFWSD010000520.1:0-5524 GCA_050248575.1 Gemmataceae bacterium | reverse complement strand
CAGAGGGCTAAAGGCCTCGCTCGCCTCTCATTTCAGGCAGAAAGAACCGGTCGTGACGTCGTCACGACCGGATTTTCCCATTTCTTCGCCCTACCAGGCGTGCATTTCTTCCGGCGAATCCTTACAATCGCCATCGTTATGGCTGTATCTCGCGTTCTGAGAGGATTCCCTCATGTCGGCACAGAGCGTCATAACTGCCCTGCCCACGATTCTCGGGCGTTTGCACGAGAAATTCCCTGGCGCACGCTACGAACTCGACTGGGAAAACCCGGTGCAACTGCTCGTCGCCACCATCCTCGCCGCTCAGTGTACCGACGAACGAGTCAATCAGGTCACCAAAACCCTCTTCAAGAAGTATCCTGACGCCAAAGCCTACGCCACAGCGGACATGGCCACCCTCGAAGAAGACCTCAAACCCACGGGGTTCTATCGCGAGAAGGCCAAAAAGGTCCAGGCCGCCTGCCGGGCGCTGGTGGAAAACTTCAACGGCGAGGTGCCGGCCAGCATGGAAGACATGGTCACGCTGCCCGGCGTGGCTCGCAAGACAGCCAATGTGGTGCTGAACTACGCCTTTCAGTTGCCAACCGGCGTGATCGTGGACACGCACGTCCAGCGCGTCAGCCAGCGTATGGGCCTGACCAATCAGAAAAAGCCCGAGAAAATTGAGCTTGACCTCATGGAACTCGTCCCGAAGGAAGAATGGATCTTCTTCGGGCCAGCAATGGTGCTGCATGGCCGCTATACCTGCACCCATCACAAGCCAGCCTGTGATGGGTGCATCATGAACGATCTGTGTCCCAGGCTGGGCGTGGGAGAAGACACTGAGGGCGATTCCGACGAGGAAGCCCCCAACAGCCAGGAGGATTCCCCGACGATGGCCACCAAGAAGACCGCGACCACGAAAAAAGCCAAGACCGAGCCGGAAAAGCCGGCCACCACGAAACCAAAAGCCGCCCCGAAAGCAAAGCCAGCCCCAGCGCCGGCCGTTTCCGTGCCATCTCTGCGCGACCAGTTGCCATTTGACTGGCAGGTGGTGCTTGCAGATGAATTCGACAAGCCCTATTTCAAGGCGCTGGAGAAGTTCGTCGCCGAGGAACGAGCCGCAGGTGCCGTCTATCCACCCGCGGAGGACGTGTTCAACGCCTTCAAAGCCACGCCGTTCGATCAGGTCAAGGTGGTTCTGCTGGGTCAGGACCCCTACCACGGCGCGGGCGAGGCGCACGGCATGTGTTTCTCGGTGAAGCCTGGCGTCAAGGTCCCGCCATCACTGGTGAACATGTACAAGGAACTCCAGGACGACCTGGGGATTCCCCCCGTGGCGCACGGCCACCTGGCGTCCTGGGCCAGCCAGGGCGTGTTTCTGCTCAACACCGTGCTGACCGTCCGCGCCAATCAGGCCGGTTCGCACAAGGAACAGGGCTGGGAAACGTTCACGGATGCCGTCATCAAGGCCATCTCGGCCCGCAAGACGCCGGCCGTGTTCCTGCTCTGGGGCAAATTCGCCCAGAGCAAGGAAGCCCTCATCGATTCTTCCCGGCATCGCATTTTGAAGTCAGGCCATCCGTCACCGCTGTCAGCCAAGACATTCTTCGGGTCAAAGCCATTCTCCTCGGCAAATGCGGCCTTGAAGGATCTGGGACAGGGTCCGATCAACTGGCAATTGCCCTCTGATCCAAAAACATCCGCAACAAAGGCCGCCCCCGCGGCCCTGCCGGTGCCGGGCGGGAACACCAAACCTGCTGCTTCTGCGAAGACAACTCCAAAGACCACGCCGGCTCCGGCCCCGGTGGCGACAGCAGAGCCGGGACGACTGGAGCGACTGCTCCCGGAGGACTGGCGCAAGGCACTGGCGGCGGAACTGAAGAAGCCCTATTTCCGCCAACTGGAGCAGTTCATTGCTTCGGAGCGACAGGCGGGCACCGTTTGTCCTGACGAATCGTCGATTTTCTCTGCGCTGGAACTGACGCCGCGCGAACTGGTGCGGGTGGTGATCGTGGGTCAGGAGCCGAGTTGCTACTCCGACGTGGCCGATGGAATGGCGTTTTCGGTGCGCGAGGGAGTGGAGCCATCGGAGATGTTGCGAACGATAGGACGCGAGATACGCCGCGACCTGGGGCTGCGGCTGCCGACGAGCGGGTCGCTGAAGCCGTGGGCGCGTCAGGGAGTGCTGTTGCTCAACAGCGTGCTGTCGGTGCGCGAGGGGCAGCCTGGATCGCACAAGGGCAAGGGCTGGGAGACATTCACCGACGGGATTCTGAAGATGCTAAGCGACACCGCCCCGCGGACGGTGTTCGCCTTCTGGGGCACTCTGACAGACAAGCGACGGGCGCTGATCGATGACACGCGTCACGACGTGCTGTCGGCGGAACATCCGGCCATGTCTCCGGACGACTTCCTGGGCAGCGGAATCTTCTCGGATATCAACACCGCTCTGGAAATGGGCGGCCGTTCGGGCGTGTACTGGCAACTGCCGTATGCGTAAGGCCGAAGGGCAAAGAAAACACAATGGAACACGGATAAACACGAATGGCACAGATCTTCACGGATCTGAAGACAATTTCTTCTGTGTGATCCGTGAAGATCCGTAACATCCGCGTTCATCCGTGTTCCATTGCCTTCCCGTCGCGCAGGCGCTTCGGGCTGGGACAGGAGGATTCTCATGACACCTGATCAACTCCCCGCCGACTGGCGAAAAGTTCTCGCGGACGAGTTCAGCAAGCCCTACTTCCAGAAATTGCTCGATTTCGTCAACGAGCAGCGCCAGCAATTCACCGTCTATCCCCCCGAGGACGACGTTTTCAACGCCTTCAAAGCAACTCCGTTTGATCAGGTCAAGGTTCTCCTGCTCGGTCAGGATCCCTATCACGGCAAGGGACAGGCGCACGGCATGTGTTTCTCGGTTCGTCCGGGCGTTCGCCCACCGCCTTCTCTGGAGAACATGTTCAGGGAACTGCACAAGGACCTCGGTTGCAAGATCCCCAATCACGGCTGCCTGCAAACCTGGGCGGAGCGAGGCGTCTTACTGCTCAACGCCGTGCTGACGGTGCGCGAAAAAGAACCGAACTCCCACAAGAGCCAGGGCTGGGAGAAGTTCACTGATGCGGTCATCCAGGCGCTGAATGATCGCGAAACGCCCGTCGTCTTTGCCCTCTGGGGAGCCTACGCACAGAAGAAGGCCAAACTCATCACCAGCCCCCAGCATCGCATTACCAAAACAGCCCATCCCTCACCGCTGTCGGCCGACAAGTACTTCGGCTCGAAGCCCTACTCTGCGATCAACTCCGCACTTGAAGAGGTGGGCCAGAAGCCGATCGACTGGCAGATTCCGGATCTCTAATTCAGAGGCCAAGACCGATGAACGACAGACCCAACGCGGTAGAACTGATCGACGCGGTACGCGGCTTTCTGGAGACAGAACTGTTGCCAGCCGTTGTCGATCCACGACTTCGCTACCAGGCGCTGGTGGCGGCCAACGTCCTGGGCATTGCCTTGCGTGAACTCAACAGCGAGGAAGTGCTGCTGCGAGAAGAGTGGGACGCGCTGGCTCAACTCGTGCCACCAGCGACGGAGCGGCCCGAACGCCTGTCCAAACTGCGAGACGAGGTGGGAACGCTGAACGAGCGTTTGTGCGAGGCCATCCGCTCCGGACGGTTTGATGACCAGGCCACGATGCCGTTGGTCGAGTTCATCCGCACGCTGATCGTTCGCAAGTTGGAGGTGGCCAATCCGCGCTATCTTCAGTCGGTCAATCCTCCGACTGGCTGAGACGAAGAGCCTTCGCTCGCTGCTGAACCTGCTGGCGCACCACGCCGCACTCCCGCGCATACTCCGCAAGGTCGAAACGCCGATCGAGTTCGTCGCACAGGTCGGCTGTCACCTTGATCGGCTCGCCGTGCCCGGGGATGATGATGTCTCCACTGAGAATCTTCGCCACGCTGTGGTAGGTCTGGATGATCTCCTCGCGCAGATAGCCATTGGGCCAGTAATAGCCCCACGCCACAAGCCAGTCGCGATCCAGGACAGCGTCTCCGGCCACCCACACCTGGATCCCCGCATCATCGCGAAAGACCAGCGCACAGGAATCCTCCGAGTGGCCCGGACAGGGGACGATCTCTGTTTCTGACAACACATCGGTCACCGGGCGAAACCACGCGACGGCAGGCCTCTCCACACCGGGTGGGAAGTTCAGGAGATGGTCGCCGTGCCCGTGCGTGTTGAAGACGTGGCGGATGTCGGACAGGTTGATGCCGACCTCGGCCGCCACTTTTCGAGCCTCGGCGAAGCCTGCGAAGGTGAAGCAGGGGTCGGTGAGGACGGAGTTCTCGGGTGTGGGTGCCACACCCGTGGGCCAGATGAGCGCGGAGGTACAGCGATGTTCGACGCGCTGATACGAACTGTCGGGACGGAGAGGAAGCGTACCGGTCTGAAGGATGCGGTACTGGTAGCGCATGGGCCGTCCCTTTCAGCCTTCTTGACCAGGTTCGACGCTGCATTCCCGCCGGGTGGCGGTGCTGGCCGGGGTGTTGGGCACCCCTATCGAGATCATAGGCTACGGATCGAGTCGAATTTTCTGTGTCATCTCCAACTCGACAGAGTGCCGGCGAACTTCTGGCCTACTCAAGAATCGGCATCAGACGCAGGCCAGGGATGTATCCGCCCGGCCTGGGCCTGGAGTGCGCCAGCGAAGACCGTCAAAAATGCAGGATCTGATAGTCTTCATGGAACGGTTCGACCTGCGCTTGCAGTTCGAACTTGCGGAGAAACACCCGGAAAGGCTCGCTGTAGCGTCGGCCACCGTCGGGGTCCATGACCTTCATGAATGTGCCATCCGGCTCCCCGTTACCGTGCATCCCCTCCAAAATGCGGTCGTGAACGAAGAGGTTTCTCCCCTGTCGGAACGCATGGCTCACCCACAACAATCCATGCCTCCGCATCATGTCCACCCAGCCGCGGATGGTGAGGTTCATACGCGGCTCGCGCACTAACCGCGTGGCAAACTCGAAATTGCGGCCTTCGCTTGCCGGCAGGCCAGTATCGTTGTCGAAGAAATCCACCCATTTGGTCGTGGTCGGGTCGATGGCCGCGATGGCAGCGCGGATGCTGACGAAACTCATCTGTCGGCGCCAGGAGATCATCATGGTATAAACGGTGGCCCAGCAACTGTTGTCCGTGGGTTGAGCGAAGAGGTCGCGTATGCCAGGCACGTCGTAGGGCAGCCCCGTGGGCAATGGCGGCAGCGGCGGGGCCGGGCCAGGCAGCAATTCGTCCAGTTTCGCCAGCGTGTTGCGCCCGGCGATGCCGTCGGAAGACAGATGTTGCTGCCGTTGGAAGTCGCGAACTCGTGTGGCAGTTTCGTTGCCGTAAATGCCGTCAGGGCTGCCGTAGCGCCGGGTGGAAATCGGCATCGGAAAGCCCAGGTCAATCAGTGCCTGCTGCACCAGCCTCACGGCTTCGCCTTCTTCTCCTTGCCGCATGGCCGGGTTGTTCTCGGCAGCACGTCGAAGTCGATCATTGTTCGCAAAAC
>JBFWSD010000519.1:0-5525 GCA_050248575.1 Gemmataceae bacterium | reverse complement strand
AAAAATGCCCGGATAGCATGTTGGCTACCGCACCTGCCCGGAGTATCCTCAATCCCGGAATCCACCAACCGGAGAGCACCATGAAATCTCGCACGTCGCTGCTCGCTATGCTCCTGATCGCTTTGGCACTTGGTTTCTGCAACCTGGTTGCAGCGGACGACCCGATCAAGCCCAAGGAGACCATCAAGCTCTTCAACGGCAAGGATTTCACGGGCCTCTACACCTTCCTCAAGAAGACGGGCAAAGAAGATCCGAACAAGGTCTTCACGGTGGCAGACGGCATGATCCACGTCTCCGGCGCCGACAACGGCTATATCGCCACCAAGAACGAATACGCCGACTATCACCTGAGCGTCGAGTTCAAGTGGGGCAAGGAAGTGTTCGGCTCGAAGTACGTCCGCAACTCCGGCGTGCTCCTGCACATGACGGGCGAGGACAAGGTCTGGCCCGCATCGTTCGAATGCCAGCTGGCGCAGGGCTGCGTCGGCGACATCATCTTGATCGGCGGCACCAAGGACCGGACCATGACGGCCGAGATCGAGGTCGGCCCGGACAAGCGGCCCCGCTGGAAGGAAGGGGGCGAGAGCAAGACCTGGCCCCCCATGAAAGGGCAGCTCTGGTGGAACAAGCACGAGCCCTTCTTCAAGGAACTCATCGACACGCGCGGCAAGGACGACGTCGAGAGCAAGCTCGGCGACTGGACCAAGGTCGAGTGCCTGTGCGTGGGCGACACCATCACCCTGAAGATCAACGGCCACACCGTCAACCAGATCACCAAGGTGAAACCGGCCGCGGGCAAGATCCTGCTCCAGTCCGAAGGCTTCGAGATGTGGTTCCGCAACTGGGAACTGAAGCCGGTGAAGCAGTGAGCTGAGGGACCCGCTGGAAGCCATCCGCGTCAGCCCATATTCTCACCTGCCCGAAGCCAGCGAGCTGCTGTAGGTGATGTCGAAGGTCTTGGGATCATCCGGGCGGTTCATGGCGTGCCGCACCAGGTCGACGCAGAACTGATTGAAGGAGATGCCGGCGGTGGCCAGGGCCTTGGCGAGCCCGGCGTTGGGGCTGAAATCGGGATTCGGATTGACCTCGAGCACGTAGGGCTGCCCGTCGGCGTCGACGCGAAAATCGACGCGGGCATAATCGCGGCAGCCCAGCAAGCGATACGCCTTGCGGGCAATCGCCTGCAGCTGCCTGGCCAGTTTCGTGTCCACATCCGCTGGATAGCGCGGCGGCGTCGCCAGGTCTTCGCGCGAGCCCACGTCCCACTTCGATTTGTAGGTGATGATCGGCCAGAAATCCGGATCCTCGTCGATGAAGAGGATCTCGGAGATGGGCAGTGTTTCCAGTTCGGGCGTCTCGATCAGGGCAACGTTGAGCTCGCGGCCCCGGATGAATTGCTCGACCAGGGCGGGCTGGCGGTATTCGCGAATGATGTGGTCGGCCCGTTCGTTCAGCTGCTTGAGGTTCTTGGCCACGCTGGCTTGTTCGATGCCGACCGAGGCGTCCCCTTCGGCTGGCTTGACAATGACGGGAAACTCGAGCGGGCACTTGCGAATGGGGGCCCGGTCCATCACGAAGAACTCGGGAGTGGGCAGCCCGGCATTCATGAACAGGTGCTTGGCCAGCGGCTTGCGCTGGGCCAGGCAGAGCGTGGTTAACGGCGAGCCGGTGTACGGCACGCCCAGCCATTCGAGGATGCCCACGGCATAACCTTCGGTGCGGGCGTCTTCGGCGAGCCCTTCGAAGAGATTGACGACCACGTCGGGCCGTTGCCGCCGCACCCCCTTGATGAGCACGTCGGGGTCGGTGCCCACACCAAGTCGAGGCGCGAGGAAACCCGCCTCGCGCAGCGCCTTCTCGACCGCATCGACGGTCATCTCGATCTCTTGTTCGGCGGCGTATTCAGGATCGTCGGGGGGCAGTGTCGGCGAGTTGAACAGAATGAGAGCACGCGGGGAATTCATGATCACCCTGGGTTAGCAGGTGACGGTCTCGGCTTCCCGCACTCCCGACCGACCCAGCCGGTCCAGAGCCGCCTTCAGGATTGCCTCGACCAGACGTGAATAGTTCCAGCCCAGCAACTCCGCCATGATCACCAGGTCGCTGACTCCTGGAGTCAGCCCGGGCAGCGGATTGGCTTCAAGGAAGTAGGGAACCCCTTCGCGCAGACGGAAGTCGATGCGGGCCACGTCGCGGCAGCCCAGCACGCGATAGACCTCCAGCGCGGCCTCTTCCACCGACACGAGTGCTTCCGCCGGCACCGGGGCCGGGCACTCGTATCGGACTCGCTTGCGGAAGTCACGCTTCACTTCAAGGCTGTAAACAAACCGTGCTGTGGCCTCGGTCGGCACCACACGCATGACTCCCATCACCGCCGGCTTCTCGTTGCCCAAGACGCCGACCGTGATCTCGTCGCCGTCGATGAATTCCTCCACCAGCACGGGCTGCCGGTAATCGCGCCCCATACGGGCAATCACCTCGGCCAGCTCGCCCGGCGCGGACACCAGGCTGGTGCTGCGAATCCCCTTGCTCGATCCTTCCCAGGCCGGCTTGACGATCAGCGGGAAACGCAGATCGCTCTCGAGTGCCTCGATGTCGGCATGGCTCACTTCGCCCGGCGCGATGACGGCGCCGGCGGGCACACCGATGTTCTCCGAGGCCACCAGCCGCTTGGCGCAGTCCTTGTCGAGCGTGACCGCAAAGGTGAGCGGATCGGAACCGGTGTAAGGGATGTTGAGCATCTCCAGGAGGGCAGGCACGCGTGCTTCGCGGGTCCGGCCAACCCCCTGCCCTTCGGCAAAATTGAACACCAGCTCGGGAGGATCAGATAGCAAGCGCTGGATCAGTTCGCGGCCGTCGCCGAGCTTCTCGACGTCATGGCCCAGGTCGGTGAGCACCCGGGCAATGGCATCGATGGTATCGATGCTGTCGAATTCCTCGTAGAAGTCGTCGGGCAGGCCAGCAGAAGGGGCGACGGCAGGAGAAGTGGGCGACGGCTCCTTCAAATCGTAGGTGATACCGATCCGCATACAGGTGATGTACCTCAGCAAGAAGCGCCGGCGGTGCTGCAGCAGCCCGACTCGCGCTCCTCGTTCTCACGACGATTGATCACGTTGAGCCGGCGGCGCGACATGCGCTCGTTGTTGCGCGGCACGATCGCGGTCTGGCTCCCCTGCAAGAGGGCACTGACGCCGCGCGTTTCGGTTTGCTGCACCGTCGACGGCTTGTCCTCGGCGACATAGCGGATGTGCATGCCCTCGTAGTTGCGGAGCACCACGGCGTCATCCGAGGCGGAGACCAGATAGTTGGGCATGAGCGGGATCTTTCCGCCGCCATGCGGGCTGTCGACGCAGTAGGTGGGGATGCCGAGGCCGGACATGTGGCCGCGCAGCCCTTCCATGATTTCCATGCCCTTCCAGATTGAGGTGCGGAAGTGGCCCGCGCCGATCACCGGATCGCAGTGGAACAGGTAGTAAGGACGGACCTTGATGCGCAACAGGGCGCGCATGAGCTTGCGGATGGTCTCGAGATCGTCGTTGACTCCCTTCATCAACACGGTGTGGTTGTTGAGGGGCATGCCTGCCTTGAGCAGGGCCTTGCAAACGCGCGCCGCCTCGGGCGTGACCTCGCGCGGATGATTGAAATGAGTCTGGATCCACACCTTCTCGGCCGCGCCCAGGATATCGATCAGCTCGCCATCGTAAAGCTTTTGCGGCAGAGTGGTTGGGACGCGGGTCCCGATGCGGATCACGTCCACGTGCGGGATAGCGGACAGGTTCTCCATGAAGAACTTGAGCTTCGGCACGGGCAACGTGAGCGGATCGCCGCCGGAGACGATGACGTCGCGGATCTCCGGATGTTCGCGAACATATTCAACCATGCGTTCGTCGTTGCGGCTAATTGCATCCCAGCCGCCGCGCACCATGGTGGCCCGCTTGCGTGTGCAGAAGCGGCAGTACATGGTGCAGACGTGCGTGGTCACCAGCAAGGCGCGGTCGAGATAGCGATGCGTCAGCCCGGGCACCGGCGAGTCCTTCTCTTCTTCGAGAGGATCTTCGAGCTCGAACTGGCTGGCCGCTTCCAGCGGCGAGGTGACCGACTGCAGCCGGATCGGATCGTTGGGATCTTCAGGGTTGATGAGCGAGAAGTAGTAAGGCGGGATCGCGAGCTTGTAGTGTGCCTCGAGGGCGCCGATGGCTTCGAGCTCCTCGGGAGAGAAGGGCAACAGATCGCGGAGCTGGCGAACCGAGCGGATGGCATTCTGGGACTGCCAGCGCCAGCTATTCCATTGCTTGTCGGAGACGTTGGCCCAGAGTGGATGTCGACGGGGCATACCGGGGGGCTCATCGTCGTCGAATCCCGTGGCCGTGGTATTGACCTGCGGGACAGAGCGTAGGTCGAGCCCGCCTCGCTCCTTCGATTTCTTCATCGTCTCGGGTGCCTCCAGCTTTGGATTGAGGAAGCTCGCCATCGCTACCTTGCGCGACGATTAGCAGTGAGCGTATCCACTGCGAGCATATCCCTTTAACGCGAAATGTTAACGAGATGTTCCTAAAATGCAAGGTCACCCGGAGCCGTTTTCGCGATTTTCTCGCCCATAAATGGTAAAAACTATCCACTTTAATTTCTTTTCATCCCGCGCTGTTGTCACTTTTTCCTCTTTTTTTCCTATCTCTACGCGCTTGTTGCTGAATCGCAGGCGCTGCGCGCATGAAAAACCCGGTTCAAAAAAACCGGGTCTTTTTCTTCGTCAGCGCTCAGCTGAGTGGACACTTTGCAGCTGAAACACAATCCATCGTCGTCATCGAATGCCGCAACGTGGCAGCTGAAGCACACTCAATCGTCGTCGTCGGCGGCCACCTGCGCCTTGCTGACGATCTGTTGCTGCACGTTGCCCGGCACTTGATCGTAGTGGCTGAACTCCATCGAGTAGGATCCTTGACCTTGCGTGATGCTGCCAAGCTGCGCGGCGTAACGAGTCACTTCGGCGAGCGGAGCCCGGGCCTTGATGACCGCCAGGTCGCCGGGCAAGCTGTCCTGATTCTCGATGCGCGCGCGCTTGGTGTTCAGATCACCCAGGATGGCCCCCGTGTACTTCGAGGGCACCACCACTTCCAGGTCGACGACCGGCTCGAGCAGGATGGCGCGTGACTGTAAGAACGCTTGCTTGAAGGCGTTACGTCCAGCCGTCTTGAAGGCCTGTTCCGAGCTGTCGACCGGATGATCCTTGCCAAAGTGAACCTCGACCGCCACGTCCTGGATGCGATAACCGGCCAGCGCGCCGCGATCGAGCAACTCGCGGCAGCCCTTTTCCACCGCCGGTATGAACTGGTTGGGGATGGTGCCGCCCACGATGGTGTCGATGAAGGCGAAGTTGTGCTCTTCGTCGTAGCTGGCCGAGCGCTTCTTCTCGAACTTGCTCTTGTTGGCGAACTGTTCGAGCAGTTCTTGCTCGCTGGTAATCTCGCGGGGCAAGGGATAGACGCGCAAATGGACTTCGCCGAACTGGCCGCGGCCGCCTGTCT
>JBFWSD010000518.1:0-5545 GCA_050248575.1 Gemmataceae bacterium | reverse complement strand
GGCCTCAAGGACGCCAAGGACCTGGACGAAGGCGCCCCCACCCCTCTCAAGGAAAACGTCTCCAAGGAAGAGGCCGAGAAGATCAAGAAGACCATGGAAGAGGGCGGCGCCAAGGTGTCGGTCAAGTGACGCGGCGGCAGGGTGCGGTCGGCTGTCGCAGCGCGGCAGCCGACAACGGACCACGAATAACGGACAGCTGACACACAGAGAAGAGACACGGACCGGCCAGCGCGGGGAGCTACGGACACCCCCGCACAGGTCCGGCAGGCAATCCGGTTGTCGAGGTGGTAAACAAGAGCGTGCCACACGTCAGCCCAGCCTATTTTCGACGCGCACGGTCACGCACAGGGACGGACGCGCCAGAGGTGCGCACGGACCGTGGTGGGATCGTACTGTCATTCCTGGCGCCGGGCGGAAGTCGGAACTTATCGCCGGGCAGTTTTCCACGAGGTAGGTTCACACGCGCGCGTGGCCAAAGCCATGTCGCGATTTTCATACGGTGGCCCGGTCGGCGGGACGCTGCGCAGGCAGCGCCGCGCCGTCCGGGTTCGCGTTTTCCATGAACGAGGGAGGAGCACCACATGCCCATTGCGGCCCAACGCACGATCACACCGACGCAGGTCCGCAACTTCGGCCACTTCGGCGATGCCATCGAGGTGCCGAACCTGACGGAGGTGCAGACGCGCTCCTATGATCGCTTCCTGCAACTCGACGTGTTGCCCGAGAAGCGTACCCCCACCGGGCTGGAAGGCGTGCTGCGCGAGATCTTCCCGATCGAGAGCTATGACAAGACGCTCAGCCTCGAGTACATCAAGTACGAGCTGGGCAAGCCGCGTTACGGCCCGGACGAGTGCCGGCAGCTCCGCCTGACCTACGGGCGGCCCTTCCGCGTGTGGCTGCGCCTCAACAAGGAGCAGCCCGTCGAGGAAGAAGTGTACCTGGGCGACATGCCCATCATGATCGGCGGCGGCGAGTTCATCATCAACGGCGCCGAGCGCGTCGTGGTCAGCCAGCTGCACCGCTCGCCCGGTGTCGACTTCGTCGTCGAGACGGAGGCCAGCGACCGCAAGCTGCATAGCTGCCGCATCATCCCCGAGCGCGGCAGCTGGATCGAGATCAACGTCACCAAGAAAGAAACGCTGGGCGTGCGCATCGACCAGTCGGGCAAGTTCTCGGCGATGACGCTCCTCCGCGCCATGGATCCGGCCTACTCCAGCGACGCCGACATCCTGGAAGCGTTCCACGCCACCGAGGAAGTCAAGCTGACGCCCGCCAACCGCACGCGCCTGGAAGGCGCCCTGGCGGTCGGCGATGTCATCGACCCGGAGACCGGCGAGGTCTACCTCGATGCGGGCGAGCCTTTCACCAAGGAGCTGGTTGACAAGATCTACACGACCGCGCTCAAGGAAGTCAACGTGCTTGGCGCGGCCCTCAAGGACAAGCTGATCCTGGCCTCGCTCAAGGAAGACAACACCACGCCGCGCACCCACGAAGGAGCATTGCTGAAGATCTATCAGCGGCTCCGCCCGGGCAACCCGCCGCAGCTCGAGAAGGCCAAGGAACTGTTCCGCGAGAAATTCCAGGACCCGAACCGGTACCGCCTGGGCAAGGTGGGCCGCTTCCGCATCAACCGCAAGTTCGACCAGGACATCCCCGAGACGGAGATGACCTTGCGGGCCCTCGATCTGCTCAATGCCATCAAGTACATCCTGAAGCTGCGCGCCAACGAAGGGCAGGTCGATGACATCGACCACCTGGGCAACCGCCGCCTGCGCACCATTGACGAGCTGGCCGCCGACGAGCTGCGCAAAGGCTTCCTCAAGCTGCGCCGCACGGTGCAGGAACGCATGAGCATCCGCGACCAGGCCGACATGACGCCGCGGACACTGATCAACCCGAAGAGCATCTCGGCGGCCATCGAGTATTTCTTCGGCCGCGGCGAGCTGAGCCAGGTGGTCGACCAGACCAATCCGCTGGCCCAGCTCACGCACGAGCGGCGTCTGAGCGCGCTCGGGCCGGGGGGGCTCAACCGCAAGCGTGCCGGCTTCGAGGTGCGCGACGTGCACATCTCGCACTACGGCCGCATCTGCCCGATCGAGACTCCCGAAGGCACCAACATCGGCCTGATCTCCAGCCTGTCGATCTACGCCGGCGTGGATGATTACGGCTTCCTCATCACGCCCTATCGCAAGATCAACAAGCGCAAGATGAGCGAAGACGTGCTGTGGCTGCGGGCCGACGAGGAACACCTGAACTATCTGGCACCCGCTGACGCTCCGACCGACGGGCAGAAACTGACGCACGATCGCGTCACGGCCCGCTTCGGCGGCGACTTCGGCTACGTGCCCGCCGACACGGTGCAGTACATCGACATCTCCCCCAAGCAGATGGTCGGCGTCTCCGCCGGGCTGATCCCGTTCCTCGAACACGACGACGCCAACCGCGCCCTCATGGGTTCCAACATGCAGCGGCAAGCGGTGCCGTTGCTGGTGGCCGAACCGCCCCTGGTGTCGACCGGCCTCGAGCGCGACGTGGCGGGCAACAGCGGCATGGTCATCCGTGCCGAGAAGGCGGGCACCGTCACGCATGTCGACGCCGAGCGGATTCGCGTCGACGAACGCGAGTACGTCTTGCGCAAATTTGTCGGCCTCAATGAGCGCACCTGCCTCAATCAGAAGCCCATCATCAAGATGGGCCAGAAAGTGAAGAAGGGGCAGATCATCGCCGACGGGGCCGCCACCTATCAGGGCGAACTGGCCCTGGGCCGCAATGTGCTGGTCGCCTTCATGGCCTGGGACGGCTACAACTTCGAGGACGCCATCATCATCAGCGAGAAGCTGGTGATGGACGACACCTACACTTCGCTCCACATCGAAGAATTCGAGATCGAGATTCGCGAGACCAAGCTGGGCAAGGAAGAGTTCACGCGCGACATTCCCAACGTGTCTCCCAAGGCCCTGTCCAACCTCGACGAGCACGGCATCGTGCGCGTGGGCACGTTCGTGAAGCCGGGCGACATCCTGGTGGGCAAGGTCTCGCCCAAGTCGAAGAGCGAGCTGACGCCCGAAGAAAAACTGCTGCACGCGATCTTCGGCCGCGCCGGCGAGGACGTAAAGAACGACAGCCTGGAAGTCCCCTCGGGCGTGGAAGGGATTGTGATCCACACGCAGCGTTTCAGCCGCCGCGCCAGCATGACCGACGACGAGCGCAAGGCGTTCGACAAGGAATTCAAGGAGCTGGAAAACAAGTGCAACAAGCTGGTGGCCGACCAGTTCCGTTTCGTGATCGGCGAGCTGGAGACGGCCCTCGACCGCAAGGAGATCAAGGAGCCGGCCACCGGCAAGCCGCTGGCGCACGAGAAGGATGACAAGCTGGTGGTGGAACAGGCGGCGGCCTTCAAGTTCGAGCAGATCGACATCCGCAGCCCGGAGAAGCAGAAGCACTGCAACGATCTGTGGAGCCGGCATGGCGAGCGGCTGATCTTCCTCATGGACGAGAAGGAGCGGCGTCTGAACTCGATGAAGCGCGGCGACGAGCTGCCCTCGGGCGTGCAGCAGATGGTCAAGGTTTATGTGTGCACGAAGCGGCAGATCTCGGTCGGCGACAAGATGGCGGGCCGCCACGGCAACAAGGGGGTCATCTCCAAGATTCTGCCCTCCGAGGACATGCCTTACCTGGCCGACGGTACGCCGGTCGACATCCTGCTCAATCCGCTCGGCGTGCCCAGCCGCATGAACGTGGGGCAGATCCTCGAGACCCACCTGGGCTGGGCCGCGCAGCGGCTTGGCTTCAAGGCCATCACGCCGGTCTTCGACGGCGCCAGCGAGGAAGACATCCACAACTGCTTGAAGGAAGCGGGCATCCCGCTCTCGGGCAAGTCGACCCTCTACGACGGCCGCACCGGCGAGGCGTTCGAACAGCAGGTGACGGTGGGCTACATCTACATGATGAAGCTGCACCACCTGGTCGACGACAAGGTGCACGCGCGGGCCACCGGGCCCTACTCGCTGATCACACAGCAGCCCCTGGGCGGCAAGGCCCGTTTCGGCGGCCAGCGCTTCGGCGAGATGGAAGTGTGGGCGCTCGAGGCGTACGGCGCCGCCTACGTCTTGCAAGAGCTGCTCACGGTGAAGTCGGACGACGTGGAAGGACGCACCAAGATCTACGAGTCCATGGTGAAGGGAGAGAACACGCTGGAAGCGGGCACGCCGGCCAGCTTCGAGGTGCTCACCAACGAAATCCGCGGCCTCGGGCTCAACATGCAGCTCGAGAAACGCGGCATGCCGAGGGTGTGAGAGCAGAGACCATCGCCTGCCACGACGAGAGCGAGCTAACGGGAACAGGGGACGAGGCATCAGCAGAGTTGCGGACTGAACGGGCCAGGGTCTTTGCGTCCTGGCCAAGCGGCCCGACACAATCTCTCGAAGGAGAGCACAATGAGCACAGCAGCGGCTGTCGGTGAATCCAGCTACGATCGCATCAACGATTACGGGGCCGTGCGCATCAGCCTGGCCAGCCCCCACGATATACGGTCCTGGTCCTTCGGCGAAGTGAAGAAGCCGGAGACCATCAACTATCGCACCTACCGCCCCGAAAAAGACGGGCTGTTCTGCGAACGCATCTTCGGGCCGGAAAAGGACTGGGAATGCTCGTGCGGCAAGTACCGCGGCATGAAGTACAAGGGCATGGTCTGCGACCGCTGCGGCGTCAAGGTCACGCACAGCCGCGTCCGCCGCAAGCGCATGGGCCACATCGAGCTGGCGGCCCCGGTGGTGCACATCTGGTTCTTCAAGGCCATGCCCAGCCGACTGGGCACCCTGCTCGACATGAAGACCACCAGCCTGGAAAAGATCATCTACTTCCAGGATTACGTGGTCGTCAATCCGGGCGACTCGCCGCTGAAGTCGCGCCAGCTCCTCACCGAAGACGAGTTCAAGAAGGCGCGCGAGGCCTACGGGGATACCTTCGAGGCCGACATGGGGGCCGAGGCGATCAAGAAGCTCCTGGAGCCGCCCTACCTCGACCTGGTCGACCTGTCGGCGGCCCTCCGCGAAGAACTCATCACGCTGTCCAAGAAAGAAAAGCCCTCGCGGCAAAAGCAGCGTGATCTCACCAAGCGTCTCAAGGTCGTCGAAGCCCTGCGCGACAGCGGGCTGGGCGGGCCGCAGAACAAGCCCGAGTGGATGGTCCTCGAGTGCATCCCGGTCATCCCGCCCGACCTGCGGCCGCTGGTGCTGCTCGATAGCGGCAACTTCGCCACCTCCGACCTCAACGACCTGTATCGCCGCATCATCAACCGCAACAACCGCCTCAAGAAGCTGGTCGACCTCAACGCTCCCGAGGTCATCATCCGCAACGAGAAGCGCATGTTGCAGCAGTCGGTCGACGCCCTGTTCGACAACAATCGCTGCAAGCGGCCCGTGCTGGGCTCGTCGAACCGCCCGCTCAAGTCGCTGACCGACATGATCAAGGGCAAGCAGGGCCGCTTCCGCGAGAACCTGCTGGGCAAGCGCGTCGACTACTCGGCCCGCTCGGTCATCGTCGT
>JBFWSD010000517.1:0-5550 GCA_050248575.1 Gemmataceae bacterium | reverse complement strand
GGCTGCAACTTCAACCAGGCTGATAGGGTCTCGACATCCTGCATCAAGGCCGAACCATAGTGGGGCTGAACCGAAATGACGTCATACTGCTTGTCACGCAGAGCCATGGGCCAGAGGGTCGAATCCTTGACGCACGGCTTGTCAGGGTTCGCGTAAATGAACGGCAAGCTCTTCCCGCAATCGACGTGATATTGCACATCGCCGTCGAGAAGTTTCGGCGTGGTGTCCCAGGTCAGCGAATTGCCAATCAGGTAGTAGCTTCGAGCGGGCCCCGGTTCCTGGGCGACCGCTGCAGCGCTCATTTCAGCTAAAAGAAGCGCACTCAAGAGCAGGAGTTTCAGCAGATGTGTCATGGAGATTCTCGGTACATTCATGCGATTCACCCTGGGGAGGCGGAGGCCCCGGCCCCAATGAAGAAGAAAGACGACGCTGGTTCGCTGTCGCTCACGTGCGTGGGCTCCAGCCATAGACGATGTTACCATTCACGTCACGCAGGTCGAAGCGGATCGTGCTCCCCTTGCCCTCGGGGCGGACGGTGATCGAGAGGAAGCCGCCTCCCTTGGCGCGGTGGAAGCGATGGATGGTCTTGTCTTCGCCGGGGGTGCCGCCGGAGTGGGCATCGCTGGCGGCGCCGACGGAGAATTCGTTCAGCCCGGTGCCAGGATGCACTGAATGGAACTGCCAGTGACGATCGCCGCATACAACGAAGAAATTGTCGGGCACGTTGTCCTTGAGCCAGCCCCGGATCTCGTCTCCTTCCGTCTGGAAGCCGGCATTGGCGTGGTTGTCGTTCTTGTTCTTCCGATCGGGTCCAACCAGAGGCGTGGGCGACACCAGGATCTTCCAGGCGGCATTGCTGTCCTTGACCGTCCGCTTGAACCAGGCTTTCTGTTCGGCGCCCCAGATGGTCTTGCCCGGGCCATCCTTCATGCTGTTCGGGGAACGGTAGTCGCGGCCGTCGGTGAACCAGATCTGCAGATCGCGTCCCCAGCGAAAGGTGCGATAGCAAGGCCCATCCGCAAGCGGGGCTTGCTGACGAAAGATCTGTTGCCCTTCCGCGAAGGTCAACTCGCCCAGTTTCTTGCCCGCCCAGGAGTCGTTGCTGAGGGTGTCGTGGTCGTCCTTGAGCCAGTAGGTTGAAAAGTTGCGGGTGAAGTCGCGCAAGCGGGGCAAGCTGAACATCCGCTCCCAGTGATAGCGGGCCAGTCGCGGCGTGATGGCCCGCGGTGCGTCGTTGTCGTAATAGACGAGGTCGCCGGTAAGCACGCCGAAGGCCGGCTTGAGCGCACTCATGGAAGGATAGATAGGGTGCCCGTCCGCATGGCCGCGGTCGGGATATCCCTGGCAGGTCATCACGCAGAAGCGCAGATCGGTGGGCGTGTCTTGCGTGGGCGCCGTCTCGAAGCGACCCCGAAAGGGGGCGTGCATGGGAGTGCCGCCCGGGCCGCTCGTCTCGCTCGCATAATAGTAGGCCGTGCCCGGCTTGAGATCGCGAAGCTGGAACTGATGAATGAAGTCGCCGCCTTCGTTCACGTCGAACCAGTCGGTGGCGGTGGCCCCGCCCAGGTCCTCGCGCGGGCCGTAACGCAGGCGGATGCGGCCCGCCATGCCCGGGCAAGCCCCTTCCATTTTTTCCACGGGCTCGTCGGCCGTGGCCTGTTCGCCCCTCTTGAAATTCCGACCGTTGTTATTGCGCTCCGTGTTGCTGGTCAAGCGGGTCCAGACGATGGCGGAGTCGCTGGTGACTTCACCGACCCGCGTGCCAGTGGCCTGGTGGATCGTCGCAGGCTCGGCGGCACGCGCACGCGTCTCCAAACTGACGCCCGCGGCGGCCAGTGCCCCGCTCGACTGGGCCATGAAGGATCGACGGCTGATGTTCTTCTTGCTCATGTGGGTACTCCGAGTTTGATGCCAAGAATACAACACCGCAGGCCGGACCTTGGCCCGTTTCGGGGCACGCATTTCCAACAAACGGTCAGGATGGTCGAAGGTAACGTGGGAGCCGTGAAGGATCGTGCTTTGCCCAGTCTAATGCTTGCCCGCGGTGCCCACAATCTCCCTTACGCTGGCCGCGCGAAGCTCGCCGTGCAGTGCTACGGCTTGCTCTCTGGGTCTTGCATCACTTGCTTCAGCGCCGCGTGCATGGCCTTTTCGGCACCCGGGGCAACCCAGCACCAGTCGTCGAGATTGGTGTCATGTTCCTTGAAGGCTTGCTCGGTGGGGACGTAGCCCGGGGCGCATTCGCCGTAGCCGGCGACCATGACGAAGTCGTCAGGGCGGAGCCGCTGGGCCGCGAGCTGATACTCCACGTACGATTCGCCCGGCAAGAGCACGAAGCTGGCGCCGCCCAGGTCGAGCAGGGGCAAGTCGAGCTTGTGTCCGGCGTCGGCCCGCTTGCGCCAGCTGAGTCCCAGCGCCGCCAGGCATTGTCCGATCGGCCGCTGATCGGATTTCAGCCGCTCGGTCAGAGCCGCCACGGTGAAGCGCGCATCGTTACGCGGCTCGAGCCGCAGGGGCACCCTGCGAAACGACAACGCCGTGAGTGCTTGCTTGCGCGTCGCCTTCCAGGCCGCCGACATCGCCTGCTCGAGGCGTCGGGCCAGCACCGGGCGATTGTCGGCCGCGCCGTCGTTGTACTTGCCCGCCGTGACGTTGCCGCTGCAGCCCGAGACGTAGAGATGAACCAGCCCGGGATGGGCCGCCTGAAAGCTCCTGCGGGCCAGGCCCACGAAATCGGCGGACACGCCACCCTTGCCGTAGTAACTCATCGGGTGCGTGGCGTAGGCGCTGATGGCAACCAGCGGCTTGTCTCCTTGCCAGAAACTGAGCATCTTCAGCCACGGATCGACCGTGCCCTCGGGGTAGGCACGGATCGTGGCGTCACGCGTGGCGCTGGTGCGGCCAAAGTGCGGCTTGCCGTCGGCAGTCACATAGCGACGGTTGGAGGCAATCTCGGCAACCTTGGCCCGCCCGGTGCCGATGTGCGTGATGGGCTGCGCCTTGTCGAGGCAGGCGGCCGCCGCGCGCCCCACGCGGGCCACGGTCTGCTCGTGAAACTCCAGATCGCAAATCCTGCCGGTTGCCTTGTGCTTGTCGAGCAGGCGCTGGGCCTCCAGATCGGCGATCGGGGCATCATGCTGATGCACGCTCGTGACCAGCACGCGCTCGGTCGTGGTCTTGACGGCCCGGGCCAGGGCTTGCCGCCAGGCCTCGTAGGCGTCATTGCGAATCTCGCACCAGTCGACTGCCGCCAGCACGACTGGCTTGTCCTCGCTCAAGAGCACCAGGCCGTGGACGAAGAGCGGATCGACAATCTCCTTGGCCGGCGCAATGCCGCCCCCCATGAGCGGATGGCCGAGCGGGCAAGTCACCTCGGTCACGAAAGTGGCGAGTCGGAAGACCGGCTCGGCGACACTGGCCCGAAGCGATGTCGCGATCAAGCCGGCGGAAAGAGAGCCCAGCACCTCGCGGCGTGATGGCTGCATCAATACCTTCCTCCCATCGTTCCACCTTGACAGCAGCTCAGCCGAAACGGGCCATCAGGTCGCGGTAGTCGGCCTCGCTGAGCTGGTCGGTCAGGAACTTGTACGAAAAGAGATAGCGATTCATCCGCGCCAGGTCGCGTTCCACGGTAGCGGGGCGGAGGATGGCCCGTTCCAGGCGATGGTTCTCCGCCAGATCGGCCAGCTTGACCTGCCGCGCGGTCGGGTTGCCCTTGCAGGCCACCACGTAGTCGGCATAGGGCTGTTGCTTGTCGTGCGTGACGAGGGCGAGAGCGTCCAGGATCGCTGCGCTGAAGCCGGCGCGGCGAATGTCGTCGGCAGTCACGTCGGTGTCTTCGACGACATCGTGCAGGACGGCGACGATCTGGGCCTGTTCATCGTCCACGCGGCCCATCACGCTGAGCGGATGAGTCAGGTAGGGTTTGCCCTGCTTGTCCTTTTGCCCGGCGTGGGCCGCCGCGGCAATCTCCAGGGCCTTTTCGAGGGTGGCCACGTCTTTCCTCACTCCTGGGGTTAACGATTCTCCCTGTTGCTACTTCGTGCTGGGTGGAGACTTTGTTGAGGCCCGGTCGAAAAACCAGCACACCGTTGCCCGGTCGGGTGTTTGCAGTGAGGCCGGTCCTGAATTATAGTCCACACATCCTGTCCCTTTCGGTTTCAAATCGATGCTCCTCCATGTCGAACATGAGATGGCAAGCAGGGCAGGCGAATTTAACAGTGCCGCGGCAGCAGCCGCCGCGCGTCGGAGGGTTTCATGCAACGCTGGTTCTACACACGCGCGGGGACCCGTCAGGGTCCTGTCTCGTGGGATGAGCTGGCCCAGCTGGCGGCCGACCGGCAACTCGAGCCCGACGACCTGGTGCAGGCCGAAGGTGGCGAAAAGGCGGTGCCCGCGAGCCAGGTGGAAGGACTCGGCTTCCCCGACACCGATCGGCCCGAGGGCGAGTCCACCGATAGCGTGCCCGCCACGGCGGATTCTGTCGCTTCCGTTGCATCGGTTTCGACTCGAACGTCCGATTCGATCACCCCGTTGCTCAACGAGCTTGCTGCACGCGAGCGGGTGCAGGTGCCGGGATACCTCATTCAGGAGGAACTGGGCCGAGGCGGGATGGGTGTGGTCTACAAGGCGGAACAGATCGCCTTGAAGCGACTGGTGGCACTCAAGCTCATCCTGGCGGGCAGCCACGCGAGTTCCAAGCACCGCGCGCGGTTTCTCACGGAGGCCGAGGCCATTGCCCGCTTGCAGCATCCGAACATCGTGCAGGTTTACGATGTCGGCACGGGCAACGGCCAGCTCTTCATCGCGCTGGAGTACGTGGCCGGCCCGAACCTGGCCAGGGAAATGGCCCGCAAGCCGATGGGGGCCATGGCCGCGGCCCGCTTGCTGCACCTGCTCGCGGGCGGCATCGAGGCCGCCCACCAGCGCGGCATCGTTCATCGCGACCTCAAGCCGGGCAACATCCTCCTCGATCATGCCGGCACTCCCAAGATCTCCGACTTCGGACTGGCCAAGCTGGCGGACGATGAAAGCGGCCACACCCTCACCGGCGACGTGATGGGCACCCCCAGCTACATGGCCCCCGAGCAAGCGCGCGGCGACCTGCACGCCATCGGCCCGGCCACCGACATCTATGCCCTTGGAGCCGTGCTCTACGAGATGCTCACCGGGCGGCCTCCTTTTCGCGCCGAGGTTCCCGCCGAGACCATCTTGCAAGTGCTTAACGAAGAGCCCGTGCCACCGTCGCAGCTCCAGCGCCAGGTGCCGAAAGACCTCGAGACGATCTGTCTCAGATGCCTCGACAAGGATCCGCGCCGACGTTATCCGTCGGCGGCGGCGCTCGCTGAAGACTTGCGTCGTTTCCTCGACGGCGAACCGATCGCCGCACGTCCGATCGGCCGGCCGGAACGTGCCTGGCGCTGGTGTCGGCGCCATCCTGCCCGCGCCAGTGCCCTCGGTCTGGGTTTATTGACTGCCGTTCTCTTGATCGTGGTGCCGGTGGTCGTGGCCCTGCGCGACCGCGCCAATGCCGACCGCCGCGAATCTGCC
>JBFWSD010000516.1:0-5559 GCA_050248575.1 Gemmataceae bacterium | reverse complement strand
CGCAGGCGGCCCGGAAGAGCGCGGCATCGTAAGTTGGGCCAAAAGCCGCCGCCAGCAACATGTGGGGATCGCGGTTGTTGCGGCCCAGCAGGCTCATGAACAGCTCTTCGTGCAGGTCGATGCCGAGGGTGCGGGCCGCCTCGCACCAGGTGAGCTTGGCCACCATTTCGGTATCGAGCAAGAGGCCGTCCATGTCGAAGATGACGGCCCGCACGTCCTTCAGCCAGCGCATGCAAACTCCCTCATCCGCTGCGTTCCTCCGGGAGCTACCGCTCCCGGCTCGCCAAAGCCGGTCCTTCGGTCACTTCGCCAGCTTCTTGTACTTGATGCGGTGGGGCTGGTCGGCCTCCTCGCCCAGGCGCTGCTTGCGCTGCTGTTCGTAGACCTGATAATTGCCCTCGCACCAGACTGTCTTGCTCTCCCCTTCGAAGGCCAGGATGTGCGTGGCGATGCGGTCGAGGAACCAGCGGTCGTGGCTGATGACCACGACGCAGCCGCCGAAGTTGAGCAGCCCTTCTTCCAGGGCCCGCAGCGTGTCGACGTCGAGGTCGTTGGTGGGCTCGTCGAGCAGGATGACGTTGCCGCCGCTCTTGAGCAGCTTGGCGAGATGGACGCGGTTGCGCTCGCCGCCGGAAAGCTCGCCCACCTTGCGTTGCTGATCCGGCCCCTTGAAATTGAACTGGGCCACATAGCTGCGCGAGGCAAACTTGCGCTTGCCCAGCGTCAGGGTCTCCACGCCGCCGGTGATTTCCTCGAAGACGGATTTGTCGTTGTCGAGAGCGTCGCGGTTCTGGTCGACGTAGGCCAGTTGCACCGTCTCGCCGACACGCAACGTGCCCTCGTCGGGCTTTTCCTGGCCGACGATCATGCGGAAGAGCGTGGTCTTGCCCGCGCCGTTCGGGCCGATCACCCCCACGATGCCGCCCTTGGGCAAATCGAACTCGAGGTCTTCCATGAGCAGGTTGTCGCCGTAGCCCTTGCGGACGCCCTCGGCGCGAACGACCAGGTCGCCCAGGTAGGGGCCGGGCGGGATCTGCAAGACAAGCTCATCCGAGCGTTCTTCCACTTCCTGGGAAGCCAGCTTTTCGTAAGCGGACAGGCGGGCCTTGCTCTTGGCGACGCGGGCCCGCGGCGCCATGCGGGCCCATTCCAGCTCGCGGGCCAGCTGCTTGCGGCGGGCCGACTCCGCCTTCTCTTCCTTGGCCAGGCGGTCTTGCTTCTGTTCCAGCCAGGAGGAGTAGTTGCCCTCGAAGGGGTGGCCCTGCCCGCGATCGAGCTCGAGGATCCAGCCCGCGACGTTGTCGAGGAAGTAGCGATCGTGCGTGACCGAGACGACCGTGCCCGGATATTCCTGCAGATGCCGTTCCAGCCAGGCCACCGATTCGGCATCGAGGTGGTTGGTGGGCTCGTCGAGCAGCAGGAGATCGGGTTTCTGCAAGAGCACCTTGCAGAGCGCCACGCGGCGGCGTTCACCGCCGGAAAGAGTGGTCGTCTTGAAGTCGGCGGGGGGCAGCCGCATCGCGTCCATGGCGATCTCGAGCTGGCGATCGAGCTCCCAGGCGTCGCTGGCGTCGATCTTGTCCTGCACGGTGCCCAGCTCTTCGAGCAGCTTCTCCATCGCGTCGGGCTCGAGCGGCTCGCCGAGCTTGTTGCTGATCTCTTCATGCCGTTGCAGGAGGGCCCGGGTCTTGCCCACCGCCTCCTCCAGGACGGCCTTCACGTCCTTGTCGGGATCGAGGCGCGGCTCTTGCGGGACATAGCCGATGCTGATGCCGTCGGCGGGCCGCGCCGTGCCGATGATGTCGGTGTCTTCGAGGGCCATGATGCGGAGCAAGCTGCTCTTGCCCGCCCCGTTCGAGCCGATGACGCCGATCTTGGCCCCCGGATAGAAGGCCAGCCAGATCTTCTTGAGCACCTCGCGCTTGTTATACGCCTTGTGCAGGTTCTCGATCGTGAAGATGTATTGCTGGGGCATGGAGTCCTCGTGAAGCAAGAGATTTGATCTACTCTTCAGCTTACGAGGCGCAGGAAGACGTCGCCAGAGCACTTGCTCGAGAGCGAACTACGAGGTCATCTCTTCCAGCTCGGTCGAGCCGACCAGTAGTTCCACGGCGGTGCGCAGGCCCTGGTGGCTGGTGAAGAAGCGCTCGGCGAGCCGCTCCATGAGGGTGAGAAAGGTGAGCAGGTCTTCGACGCGCTGGTTGCGGGTGCGGGCTTCCGGGCTCTGGGCACGGCTGCCCAGGGCTGCCGCGGACAGCTCTTCCTTCACGCGCCGCAGCGTCGTGACGACGGGGTCGATCTCGCGCCGCTTGCGCTGGGCCGCCACCAGCGTGAACATCTCCCAGACGTCGGCGAGCGAGCTGTAATACTCGCGGCGGTCGCCCTTCTTGTGCACGCGGCGAACGAGTCCCCACTCGACCAGTTTGGACAGGTTCATGGAGACGTTGCCGCGCGAGATGGCGAGGCGATCCATGATGTCGTCCATGGAGAGGGCCGCCCCGGTGAGATAGAGCAGCCCGTGGATGCGGGCCATGGTCGGGCTGATGCCCCAGAGGGAGCTCATGGCGCCCCACAGTTCGACGAACTCGTCGTCGACCTGTTCGAGGCGTTTCGCGAGCTCGGCCTGGGGACGTTTCATGGATTTTATTCCTTTCAAGAATCTATGAAAGTATAGGACGCTTTGCCAGACAAAGCAAGGAGGCGCGGGCCAACCGCGTGGCGGTGAAGAAACGCGTGCAGGTGAGTAACGTCAGCTGTCGTCGGTGTCGCCGCCGCTATCCAGTTGCTTGGGGGAGCTCAGCAGCTTGTAGAAGCAATAGCCCGTCTGGCTGATGATCAGCGTCCACACGACGATCATGAAGGTCCAGGCTGCAGCGGTCATGTCAGGCCCTCCCCTCGGCGTGGCGGCGCTTCCAGGCCGTGTGTACCAGCAGGCAGAAGAACAGGAACATGCCGACCATTACCAGGCGATCGACGGTGCGCAGGGTGCGCAGGTTCTCGTTGAAGGCGATTTCCTGGGGTGATGCGCCCTGCTTGTCGACCACGTCGCGGTTGAGCAGCTTGCCAATCATGCCGTCGGGGGCCCAGGTCCAATCGGGGGTCGGCTCGCCCACGAAGGGGGCAATGATGTAAGGTTCCCAGCCCTTGTCGAGCTTGACGGTTTCGCCCGTCTTCGGATCGAGGCGTTCCACGGTGCCCGTGGGCTTGAAGATGTAGCTGCCCAGGATGATGAACAGGAAGACCGGCGTGACGTACTTGATGAGGAACTTGAAGAAGAGCGGTACTTTCAGTTCGGCGCCGCGCATCAGTTCGTCCCAGCCCCGGTCCATGCCGAAGACCCAGGCGAACAGGATCGTCTCGCCGAAGGCAAAGACCACCAGGGCAAAGCTGCCCGCCCAGAAATCGAACTCGTCGAAGAAGCTGGCCTGCGTGAAGATGGCCACCGGCACGGCGAGCAGCATGAGCAGACCGCAAAAGGCGAACGCGCTCCGTGCGCGGCTGAGGCCGAACTCGTCTTGCAGGAACGCCATCAAGGGCTGCCCCATCGCCAGCGAGCTGGTGATCGCCGCAAAGAAAAGCAGGCCGAACCACAAGAACCCGGCCACCGGGGCGAACCAGCCCCAGTTGTTCAGGAACGTGGGGAACGTGGTGAAGCACATGCCGAAGCCGAGGTTCTGCACCGAATCGAGCCCCAGGTAGGCGACGCCGATGGGGATCAGGATGGTGCCGCCCAGGACGACTTCGCAGAATTCGTTGGTCCAGGCGGTGGTCGCGCCGGTGAGGGCCACGTCGTCGGTCTCGCGGAGGTACGAGGCGTAACAGTGGATGGAGCCCAGCCCGATCGACAAGGTGAAGAAGATCTGCCCGGCGGCCGCCAGCCAGACCGACGGGTTCGTCAACGACTGGAACTGCGGGTTCCAGACGAAGTTGAGGCCATCGAACGGGCTGACCGGTTTGCCCGTGGTGGGATCAACGTAGACGCCTGGGTCGGTGGGCTGGATCATCAGCCCGCGAATGGCCAGGATGGTGGCGAACACGATCAAGAGCGGCATGAAGATCTTGGCCACCAGCTCGATGCCGCGGGCCAGCCCGCGCGACAGGATGAACGTGTTGATCACGATGCAGATGAAGAAGACGCCCATGCCCCAGTAGCTGATGGCCCAGATGCTGTTGGGCGTGCTGCCGATCAGGTTCTCGAAGAAACTCTTCACCGCGGGCTGGTCCATGCCCTTGAAGCCATTGATGGCGGAATAGCCGGCGTAGGCGAGGCACCAGCTTTCCACGTAGATGTAGAAAGCGGCCACCATCAGGTTGGTCCAGACGCCGAAGACGCCGAAGTATTTCCAGAAGGGATTGCGGCTCATGGACTGGAGAATGCCCGGGCAGGAGTGGTGGCCATCCTTGCCGCCGAAGCGACCCATGGTCCACTCGACCCACATGAGGGGCAGGCCCATGACGAGCAGGGCGACGATATAAGGAATGAGAAAAGCGCCGCCGCCGTTCTGGGCGGCCTGCGCGGGGAAGCGCAGGAAGTTGCCCAGGCCGACGGCGTTGCCGGCCATGGCCAGCACGAGCCCCACGCGGCTGGCCCATCGTTCTTTAGCCATAACAGTCCTCGGCCTCGTGCCCGGTCACGGATGGGGTTCGATCCGCCGCGAGCTCATGGGTTTACGGGAATGGGTGGCATCGTATGCGACCAGGAATGGTGCGTCAAGCGCAGCGGCGTCAGCGCGTGTCGATGATCAGGGTGACCGGGCCGTGGTTGGTGAGCTCGACTTCCATCATGGCGCCGAAGCGGCCGGTGGCGACCGGGATGCCCAGGGCCTTCACGGCATCGATGAATCCTTCGTAGAGCGGGATGGCGAGTTCGGGCGGGGCCGCGTCGATGAAGCTGGGCCGCCGCCCCTTGGCACAGTCGCCATAGAGGGTGAACTGGCTGACAATGAGCATGCTGCCCGCCACGTCGCCGAGGGAGCGGTTCATCTTGCCCGCGTCGTCTTCGAAGATGCGCAGCCCGACGATCTTGTCGGCCAGCCAGCGTGCCTGGTCGGCGCCATCTTCCTTGTGAACGCCGAGGAGGACGAGCAGGCCGGGGCCGATTTGCCCGATCACTTCGCTCGCGACCACGACCCGGGCCTGGCTGACACGCTGCACGACGGCGCGCATTCGGTTACTCCGCTTATGGCGATTCTTCAGCCCCTTCGCGCACTCTTTATAGAGTTGATGGGGCCCGGCGCCGACTATTTTCTTGCGACCGGCTGCAACTGCATGGACAATGTGTGGATTATTCCATAGGAAACTCTGACGGTGTGCCGGTCGCTGGCATCTCTCAGCTGACTAGATGCAATGGACGTTCAAACTTTCATCAACCAGCTTCGCGATTGCGGTCTGCTCTATGACAAGCGTCTGGAGAAGGCCGTGAAGGAACTGGTGCCCCAGACTCCCGAACCGCGCGGGCTGGCCCGGACGCTCATCCAGCGCGTGCTGCTCACCCCTTACCAGGTCAACTACCTCCTCACTGGCAATGGCAAGGAGCTCGACCTCGGCCAGTATCGCAAG
>JBFWSD010000515.1:0-5560 GCA_050248575.1 Gemmataceae bacterium | reverse complement strand
GGCGGCACGGTGGAAGTCGTCAGGGAGTTCGGTATCCAAGGCTTCAAGATCGAATGGATCGAAAAGGCCTGTCGCCAAGCGGACCACAACGACGGCAGCCGCAAAGGTTTCGGGATGGTGCGAAAGAGAATACTGTACCGCAAACGGTGGTGTATGCCATCCCGAAGATGGATGAGATGTTCGCGCAAAAAAAGCTGGGGCGGGTCCGCCCCGGACTCATCGCACTCTGAGTGGCGCGCCATCCTCTTCCTGTAGGGAGAAGATTGTGAGAAGTGACAGGAAGAGGATGGAGGATGAAAGAGTATCGAGCCCGCTTTTTTCCACACTAGCTTGAGCAGCAAGCGCTAGTAATTACTACTCTATCAGCCAAAGTTTATCAGGTTAAACTTTAACATGTCGGGTTTCGGATGGCAAAAAGCAGCGATTTCGTGCCGCAGATCAAGAGTATCAGCAGCTCGTACCTGTGTCCGGCACCTCCGACGCGCAGAAACCACGCTCCTACTGGCGCAGGTGGCAGTGCTTGAACTTCTTGCCGCTGCCGCACCAGCACGGCTCGTTTCGGCCGACTCTGCGCGGTTGTGAGACTGGCGGAAGCATGCTTGATGACGACGTGATCGAGACCGGCTCCTTCGACTTGAGTTTCTCGTGACGCCCACGCAGTTCATCGAGACGATTGAGGATCTCGCCGCGATGCCTGAGATTCGGGCGTGCCAGGGCGCGATTCAGGATGGCCGCGGCCTTGGCGCCGTTCCAATCAGCGTCCGCCTCCAAGTAGCGGTCGGCCCAGCCGATGTATGCCAGGGCTTCGTCCGGGCATTCCCGCTCAAGAGCTGCGTACACGGCCTCTGCTTCTTGGCGGCGACCAACCTTCCACAGCGCCTCACCCTCGGCCAGACCGAAGAAGACCTTGCCTTCGACGCCGTCGTCGGGAAAGAGAGCCAGGCATTCGCGAGCCAGGCTCAGGCGATGCTCGTGGTAGATGCGGTTCGTGTCGCCCGCCCAATCGAGGTCACCGATCAGGCGGGATCGCCAGCCGAAGATGTTCGCGGGCAACTCCGGGTAGACTTCGATGACTTGCTCGAAGCTGCGCATCTCGGGCCTGACAAGCGTCCTCACGAGTTCCCAGGCTTCGAGCCACTTGTCGCATGCTTCGGGGAAGCGGCAAGCGTCTGAGAGCTGGCTGCCCGCGTCGATGAGGTCGCCGATCTTCTCTTCCGTCGTAAGGTCGAGTGGAGGTGGATTGCCGGCACGGATCAGTTCCCAGCGCTCGTTCTCTTGGTCCTCGAAGAGCTTGATGGCCTGGAGTACTACTTGTGCCTGGTCCTGGCCGACATGGTGGACGAGAGCGGCACGCAGAGCGTCGAGCAAGATGCGATTGACCTTGGGATGATCGCCGCCATCCTCGATTTGCATCTCCACCGCGCCGAGGATTCCGCGCAGCTTGCGCAGGCGGATCGGCGGCAAGCCAAGGGCATCCACGGCCTCTTTGATCGGGCGGAAGCGGGCCACCCGGGCTCGGTCGTAACGAGTCGGCTGATTGGACGGCTGCCACGTTTGATGGTCGGTGGCGTTCTCGGCGGCGTGATCCATGACAACCTCCGGCTTCGTCGCCCGAGGATTTTCTACCAAGGCGGTCCTTCGGTGTCTTCCAGCACGGGAAGTTCGGCGTCCGGAAGACAGACACGGACGGAATGTGCGACCTGGCGTCGCACTTCCCGTCGTGTTCAGGTGGAAGGAGCCATCAGCAATGGAGAACGTAAGGATGTTCTGTAAGCGTCCGCTCCCGAGGCGTCTCGACGGCTCAGGTAGACTGATGGCCTTCTCGGCAACGAGGGCCATCATCATGTCTGGCAAGCGTCGCTCTGACCCGAGACTCGAGCAGTTCTGGCGAAAGATACTGGCGGCCTGGGAGAAGTCCGGTCAGTCGGTGCGGGCCTTCTGTTCCAGTCGCAGATTGCGAGAACCGAATTTCTATGCTTGGCGCCGAACTTTGCGGCAGGGCGATCGGCAGCAATCAGCAGTGAAGCGTCCGCCGCGGCTCGTGCCGTTGCGCGTGGTGTCCGGAGCGGTTCTGGAGGTCGTGTTGGCGTCGGGCCTGGTTGTCCGTGTGCCCGTCGAGACCGACGCCACCGCGGTTGCCACTCTTGTCGCTGCCTTGAGGGCTGCGACATGTTGACGCTGGGCACCAGTGGCCGCATCTGGGTGTGCATCGAACCGGTGGACGGTCGCAAGAGCTTCGACGGTCTTTCGGCCGTGATCACGGCGCAGCTTGATCGCGACCCGCTGTCGGGTGATCTGTTCGTTTTCAAGAATCGTCGCGGCGACCGGCTGAAGATCCTGGCCTGGCAGGGGGACGGTTTCGCCCTGTACCTGCGGCGGCTGGAACGAGGCAGCTTTGCTTTCCCGAATGCGGACACGGCCGAGGTCAGCGTGACCGCCACCGAGTTGGCCATGATCCTGGGTGGCATTGAGTTGCAAGGCGCTCGTCGGCGAAAGCGCTATCGGCGTGCACAGGCATCGGGCTGACATTTCCTTAAGAATCTTTCGGATCCTCTCCGTTCTCGCGCGACCTTTCGACATCTCCGGTGTTTCATAGGACATGAGCAAGGATGCCTGCCCTCCATCGCAGACCACGCCTCGCCTGCCCGAGGATGTGACCACCTGTCACCAGATGCTGCGCGAGTTGTTGATCATCGTGGCCGAACTGCGAACGATGGTCGACAAGCAACAAGCCCATATTCAGTACCTGGCGCGCATGACCTTCGGTCGACGCTCCGAGCGCGTCGAGGGGCCAACCCTGTTTGATGGCCTGGCCGATCCGGAAGCGGCGTCGCCGCCCACGGCACCGGAACCCGAGCCAGCAGAAGTGGTCGTCAAGAAGCGACGCGGCCATGGTCGCCGCAAGCGTCCCGTCGAATTGCCGCGGCAGCAAGAGGTGCTCGACTCACCGAGGCGGAGAAGGCCTGCCCTTGCTGCGGCGAACTCCGTGTGCGTATCGGTGCCGACGTCTCGGAACGACTCCACTACCCTCCGGCCAGTCTCTTTGTTCACGCCACCTGTGCCGGCATTGCGAACAAAAGGGCGAGAACATCCAGGCCGCACAGGCGCCGCTGCCGCCCACGCCGATTCCGCGCTGCACGTTCGGGGTCGGCTTGCTGGCTCATGTCATCGAAGTCGCGGTACTCCGACAGCTCGACGGCCTCTTCTTTGATCGTCCGCATCAACCGCTCGGCATGACCATTCTCACGCGGTTCGCCCATCGCGGCCATGCTCAACTGGGCACCCACGCCGCGCAAACGCTCCACGTATTCCGTGGCCGCATACTGAACGCCCTGGTCAGAGTGATGGATCTCGGGCCGGCGTCGTTGCAAGGCTCGCTCCAGCGCGGTCAGGGTCAGCGAGCCGTCGAGACTGGTGCCGAGATGCCAGCCGCGAATCGCGCGCGTGCCAACGTCCATCAGCACGGCCAGGTAGACGAAGTCGAATGTAGGTGATCAACGTGTTCGTGGAGCGTCTGTGGCGGACGGTGATGTACGAAGAGGTCTACCTGTGGCGTCACGAGACGGTGCCGGCGTTGCAATCGGGGCTCGAACGGTACTTCGGCTTTTACAACGTCGCGCGTCGTCACCAGTCGCTGAAGAATCGAACGCCGGCTGAGGTCTTTGACGAGCGGGCGACGGTTATGCAAGCGTAACGGTGCGTTTTCGGAGGCATGAGCTCAGGTAGCCGATGGCGGGAAGAAGGCCCGCGGTCGCAAGACATGCGGGCACGACGCCTAAGATTCGCAATTCTCAACTACCTTCAGGTGATGAGGAAGCCCCCTTACGATTGGTGCACCTTGATTCGCCGCCTCGGCGAAGCTTGTACCGGATTGAGATTCTGGCGATGGCTAATCGCCTGCTAACGATGCTTCAGACTCATCACACGCATCCTCAATGTGTCGTTGAAGAAGCGGTTCCTCGCCAATGCAATGGCCTGCGCCTCAAGTCTTCCTCAAGATAATATCCAGTACCCAGCATCCTTTCGGGTGCGACTGGGCGTGGCCGAAGTGCTCGGCAAATTCGAGGTGCTTGTTGTCCAGCAGCGCCTTCTGTAGCGAGCGTACGCGATCCTGGCCGGAGTAATGTTCGGTCGCCAATCGGACGACCGTGGGAGGCCATCTCGTTAGTACGCTACCAGCTTGACACGGATTACCGAAGAGTTCTCGGATCAGGTGTGTCTGGGCGACTTTCTCGCGCTGAACAACTATGTTGTCGCGTTGACCTCGTTCTGCCGCGCGTGCCGAAGCGACGCTGTCGGCGGCATAGCCCGGATAGACTTCGTGAGGAGGTATCGGCGTGAGGTCGACACCGCGTGGTCGACTACTGAACTTCGAGCGAGGCACCACCGTAAGGGGATGAAAAGCCGCGTTCTTGGCGGCGCAGGCGGCGAGGTAACCGACGTCGAGAAAGCCGCTCGAGTTGAGGCGGTTCGCTTGCTCCAAGGCTTGTTGGCCGCAAGCGAGGGCGGCTTCGAGTTCTTGGAGCGTCGCCAGGCCATCAGCAAACCGCTCTGAGACCTCGACGGCTAATCGACTGCGCTTATCGGTGAGCAGACTCCAGATGGTCCGGCAACACGCCACAGCGAAAAGGCGGGCCTTTCGCTCACTGGACTTGCCGCGCAAGTATTCAAGCATGCGGGCAGGGTCGTTGCACGCCAGCCATTCCGATTCGGTCATGAACGGGCCACTCCGTCATAGTAAGCCATCGCTCTCCAGTTCAACGATCCGCGACTTCTTGAGGAGAGTCGCACTCGGCAGGCGGCACATTGCCGCGAGAAGAATGAGACCGTTTCCTCATTTCGGCAGCTCGGGCAACGCCTCGCTTCGTCTCGGCTCTCAAGAAATCAAGCAAGCGACGCCCAGCGGGGGTCGCGATTGCCTCGAACAGGAATTCGAGCGCCTGGTGATGACTCTTGCCTGTGCGGTAGTACTGGCGAAAGATGAATTTGAGTTCCTGTTGCTCGTCTGCCGAGATGCTGGCCCGGCGGATTCCCACTTGATTGAGTCCAACGATAGCACCGTCGCGATCCGTCATGCAGAAAGGAGGAACATCTTGTGTGATCTTCCCCAGGCCGCTGATCATGGCGAGTTCACCGATGCGGACGAACTGGTGAATTGCGGCGTTACCAGAGATGACGGCCCGATCTCCCACGTTAACGTGGCCGCCAATGAGGCCGCCACTAATGAGGGTGACATCATCGCCAAGCTGGCAGTTGTGGCCCACATGCGCGTTGGTCATCAACAGGCAGCGCTTGCCGATGGTCGTGGCCGAGTCCGGCGCCGTGCCGCGATGGATGGTCACTCCTTCACGAATGGTGCAGCCTGCACCAATGCGACAGTAGCTCACAGAGCCGTCAAAGGCGCGATCCTGGGGCACATCGCCAATGACGGCATGTGCGTGCACGCGGCAGTCCGGCCCGAGTTCCGTGTTGCCGAGAATGACGACAAAGGGCGCAATTTCACAGCGGGCAGCAATGCGGGCGGGGCCCTGCACAACGACGTTGGCGCCGATGTGCGCCT
>JBFWSD010000514.1:0-5592 GCA_050248575.1 Gemmataceae bacterium | reverse complement strand
GCTTCGGCTGCTTGCGGTTCCGGTGCGGGAGCCTGCGGTTCGCTGGGCGGAACAGGCGTCGAGGCTTCCACATTGGCCGGCGCTGATTCGCTCGGGGCGGCGGCGGGTGCGTCCGGTGCGGGAGCGGTGCTTCCCGGGGCAACAGGCTCGTCCGGCTTGTCCTTGGCTTCGTAGAAAGCGGTGAGCTCGCCGAAGGTGCGCAAGGGGGCTCTGCCCTGCAGAGCATCCTTGGTGAGCTTGGGCTTGGGCAAAGGCTTGGGAGGCTTGCGCGGCGGCAGTGGCGTGCGCGGGCCTTCTTGCCGGCCTCCGCCGCGTGGGCCCTGGAAGCGGCCGCCTTGCTGCCCGCGCCGTTGCGGCGGCGGGCCGCGCCGGTCCTGTCGATCCTGTCGAGGCGGCGGTGCTTGCTGTTGTGGGGCGGACGCTGCCGGCGCGGCAGCAGATTCCGCGGGCGCGGCAGCAGCTGCGGCCGGTGCGGCGTCGGCCGGAGGACGCCGTTCTCCCTGAGGCTGGCGGTCGCCGCGGCCCCTGCGGCCACGCTGCGGGCGTTCGCCCTGCTGTTCTTCGCGCGGGGGCCGACCGCCCCGCCGTTCGGGCGGCTTGCGCTCGGTGCCCGGGCTGATCATCGTCAGCGACACGCGGCGCCGTTCGCGATCCACCGACAGCACCCAGACGGTGACCACGTCGCCCACGAGCACCACGTCGTAGGGGCTTTTGATGTAGCGGTTGGCGAGCTGGCTGATGTGAACCAGCCCGCTGTCTTTCAGCCCGATGTCGACGAAGGCGCCGAAATCAACCACGTTCAGGACCGTGCCCTTCAGTTCCTGCCCGGGCTGCAGCTCCTCGAGCTTGAGCATGCCGGTGCGGAAGATCGGCGCGGGCATGTCGTCGCGCGGATCGTGCCCCGGCTTGCAGAGCGTGTCAATGATGTCGATGAGTGTGGGCTGCCCGACCCCGAGCCGCTGGCTGGTTTCTTCAATGGGTAGGGCCCGCAGCTTCTCGGCCAGGGCCGCCTGTTGCTCGGGCTGGCCCAGCGCGGCGGGCGTGTGGCCCAGCTCTTCGAGCAAGCTGGTGGTGAGCGCGTAGCTTTCGGGATGCAGTCGGGTCAGATCGAAGGGGTTGTCCCCCTCCTTGATGATGAGGAAGCCAGCCGCCTGCGTGTAGCGGGCCGAGCCGACGCTCGCCATCTGCACCAGCTGAGCGCGGCTCTTGATCGCGCCGTGCTGCTTGCGATATTCCACCAGGTCGCGGGCCACGAGCGGATGCAGCCCCGACACGTAGCGCTACTGGGCCACGCCCGCGGTATTGATGTCGACGCCCACATGGTTGACGGCCGACTCGACGACGCCTTCCAGCGCCTCGCGCAAGGCACGCGGATTGACGTCATGCTGGTGGACGCCGACTCCCATGCTGGGCGGGTCGATCTTCACCAGCTCGCCAAGCGGATCTTGCAAGCGGCGGCCGATCGAGATCGTGCCGCGCAGGGGAGCGTCGAGGTCGGGGAACTCTTCGCGGCCCAGCGTGCTCGACGCGTAAGCGCGGCTGCCAATCTCGTTCACGATGAGATAGGCCAGCTCGGCGGGTGGCGGGGGCAGCCCTTCCAGCGCCTTCTTGGCCTCGGCCAGCGCAGCCTCGCGAGCGGCACGCTTCTGTGCCGGGGTCGGCCCGCTCGGCGCCGGCGCGGCAGCAGCCTCTGTCGGTGCCGCTTCGCCCGTTTCCGCGCTGACCGCCGCTTGTTCGGCGGGCGGTGACTCTGCGGTCTCGGCAGACGCCGCTTGTTCGGCGGGCCGTGACTCAGCGGTCTCGGCAGCCGGCGCAGCTTCCGCGACCGGCGCCTCGGGAACGCTGACCACGGCGACGTTCGTTTGCGGCTCGGCCGGCTTCTCTTCCTCCGGCGTGGCAACGTTCTCAGGTGGCTTGTCTTCTTCAGGAAAGGCGCCCGAGCCCTCGCCCGAGGAATCTTTGGGTGGTTCGGTGCTCTCGGCCGCGGCAGCCTCGGCGGAGGCCGCTTCGGCAACTTCCTCGCTCGCCTGTTCAGTGGGTCGTTCTGCGGGCGGCGTGGCCGCCACCGCGTCGGTTGTGATCACGCCGTTGCGCTTCTGCTCGAAGGCGACGATCAGATCGGCGACCAGTTCTTCGGTTTCGCGGCAGGCGGTGCCGTTGCCGATCGCGACCACGTTGAGCTGATGGGCGCGAATCAGCTCCTCGAGCTTGACGCGGGCTTCTTCCTTGCGGTTCTGCGGCGCGTGCGGATAGATGGTGGCCTGACCGAGGAGGTCGCCCTGCTCGTCGAGGGCAGCCAGCCGGCAACCATTGCGGAAGCCCGGATCGACGGCCAGCACGCGTTTGCCCGGCAGCGGCGGCTGCAACAGCAAGCTACGCAGGTTGCGCGCGAAGATACCGATCGCATGCTGCTGGGCCCGCTCGGTCAAGTCCTTGCGCACCTCGCGTTCGAGTGAAGGGGCAATATGCTGTTCCAGGGCTTGTACGGCCACCGCTTGCAAGAGCGACGCGTGGGCGTGTCCTTCCAGGGGCAACTTTTCCTGGACGACCTTGCGGGCCCCGTTCTGGTCGAACTCGACCTTCACCTTGAGGGCGCCTTCCTTCTCGCCGCGATTGATGGCGAGCACCCGATGGGGCGGCAGATTGCGCACCGACTCGGTGAACTGGAAATAGTCCTTGAACTCGGCGCCCTGCCCGTCGGCCAGGGTTTCGCTCCTGGTGGTGACCAGCCGCGCGCTGTCGTTGCAGACGGCGCGAACGGCCGCGCGGATGGCCGCCGTCTCGGCGATGGTTTCGGCCAGGATGTGCTGGACGCCGGAGAGAATGTCCTCGATGGCCAGCCCCTTGTCGGGGTCGATCATGCTGACCAGGACTTCGTCGAAGTTGGCGACGGCGGCATCATTGGTCCAGACGGCCCGGGCCAGCTCGCCCAGCCCTTTCTCGCGGGCCACCGCCGCTGACGACTTCTTCTTGGGCTTGAAGGGCAGATAGAGATCGTCGAGCCGCTTGGAGGTCTCGGCGGCCGTGATGGCCTCGCGCAGCTCGTCGGTGAGCTGGCCGCGCGCTTCAATGCTCTTGAGAATGGATTGCTTCCGTTCGCCGAGCTGGCGGTGGGCCGCCACGCGCTGCTGGATGTGCCGCAACACGTCCTCGGGCAGGCCCCCCGTGCGCTCCTTGCGATAACGGGCCAGGAAGGGAACGGTGTTGCCCTCATCGAGCAACTGCACGACGCTTTCCACCTGCAGCTTGCGAATCTGGAGGTCCTGCGCGATGCGTGCAAAGTCAGAAGTTGCTGCTTGATGCATGAACGGGAGTCCCGGTGCAACGTCAGCGGAAGAGGACGGGGTCGACCACCTTCATGGGTCGCCGACTGCAAGAAGTCTCGTGATCATTCACACGCACAGCAAACGAGTCGAGCGTGACGAGCCTCAGCAGGCGGTGTAACGTTGCGTTACTCTAAATGGCGTAAATGCAGGTGTCAAGCGAGTTGTCGAGAGCAGTTTGAGAACTTCGCCGCCGCCTTCAATCCGGGCCACCAACGGCACCCGAATTGCACCTGCATTCCGGCATGCCAAACTTCGGCGCATACGGCCAGGGCGCACATGATTCCGTGCGCTCGGAAAGGCTGCTGGACTACCTGGGCAAGCGCCTGGAAACGCGCGGGCTGCACTATGCCGTGCCGCTCGAGCCGATTCCACACGGCTGGGAGGCGGCAACGTGCAGCTTCACCGTGGCCGGCCCGGGCTGCCCCGATACGCTGCGCCGGCCGCTGATTCTTCGCCAGTACGCCAGCGCCGCGGGCACCAGCCGCGCGCGACGCGAATTCCTCATCCAGCGCCAGCTCTGGGCGCGCGGCTTCCCGGTGGCGGAACCTCTGTTGCTCGAAGAGAACGCGCAGCTTCTGGGCGGGCCATTCCTGGTCATGGCGCGCGTCGCCGGTCAGCAACTACTCGCCACACTCGAGAGCGGCCCGCATCGCCTCTGGGACTTGCCCGCACGGATGGCCGCAACGCTGGCCGCCCTGCACGCATTGCCGGTCGCGCCAGCGCCCGCGGCTTCCTGTTACGATCGGCACCTCGATGACATCGAGGCGTTCGTCACTACCTATCGCTTGCGCGGGCTGACCGCCGGTCTCGACTGGCTGCGCGCCAACGTGCCCGCCGGCGGCGGCGACCAGGCGCTGCTGCACGTTGACTTTCATCCGCTGAACCTCATCTGCACCGGCTCCGGACTGGTCGTGCTCGACTGGGACAGCGCCGACGTCGGCGATCCCTGGGCCGACGTGGCCAACACATGCATGATGATCGATTGTGCTCCGGCGCTGGCCGCGCAAGCGGGCTATCCGCGCTGGGCGCTCGACCTGGCCCGCGGCATCCTGCGGCGTCGCTTTCTGCGTGCTTACTGCCGGCTGCGCGAAGGCTACGAACGCGAACGATTCCGTTACTTGCAAGCCTGGGCGGCGCTGCGCCGCCTCTGCCTCCATGGCCGCGTCTTGCAAGCCGGCCCGGCGGTCATTGGCTCGATGCCCACCTCGCTCAGCAATCTCTCGCAGGATTATCTCGACGGGCTGTGTCGCTACTTCGAACGTCGCAGTGGTGTGCATGCGACCTTGTCGATGCCGGCCAGCGGTCCGGCGCGGGCGGCGTGCCTGCCCTTCGAACGCGGCAAAGCCAAGCTGGTAACGTGAAGTGGCGAGTCAATAGAGCGGGCGGCTGCCGTGGAAGCCGCGCCGATCGCCTGCCATTTCCCAGCTGGGCCGCTCCTCGCGCTCGCGCAGCGGGCTGCGGCGACGAATCACTTCCAGCGCGGGAATCGCCAAAGCCAGCCAGGCCACGCTCAGCAAGAACGAGCCCAGCACGTCGCTCACATAGTGAACCGTCAAGTAGACCCGGCTGTAGCCGATCAGGAGAGCCAGGGTCACCAGGGCCGCGGCCGCGGAACGCGCCAGCCAGCGTGACTCGAGCTGCACCAGCACCAGGTACGCGAGCAGCCCGTAACAGATCATGGCGCCGGTGGTGTGCCCGCTCGGGAAGCTGAACGAGCTGATGGGCTGCATCAAGGGCCGGGGGCGTTGCACGATCGACTTCAAGATCTCGTTGGCGCCGCAGCCCCCCACCAGGGCAATGAACAGCATGGCCGCGAACATGGGCTGCTTGCGCCAGGCCAGCACCAGCCCGACCACGCCCATCAGCCCGAACATGAACTGCTTCGAGCCCAGTTCGGTGAAGACGGAAAAGAACGAAGTGAGGGCAGGCGCCATGACCTGGTAATCGCGCAAGGAGCGAGCCTTGTCGTTGTCGAAGTTGATGATGGCGTTGGCGGGCTCGGAGACCGCGCGGGCGAGGGCCACGAACAGCCCGAGCGCGACAACCGTCAGCGCCAGGCAAGCCAGGAACGAGCGCGAGATGTTGTTTGGCATCGGTCCCTCGTCCGTGTGACCTGATGAAGTTGCAAGTCTGCGCCAGTTTACGTCGCGCGAGACACGAGAGCCAGGGAAAGTGCCTTCATTGTTACATCACGGATCCGCGCGGTGGCAAGTTTCTCCGGGAATAAACTGCCCGCCGCCGGCCTCTGGATAGGGTGGAAACATGT
>JBFWSD010000513.1:0-5605 GCA_050248575.1 Gemmataceae bacterium | reverse complement strand
GCTCAACGAGGCCCCGTTCCACGACATCTATGACATCATCGAGTTTGCCCTGCCCGCCAGGCCGGTCAAGTGCCGCGATATCGAGCTGAAGAGCAAGCTGCAGGTGCCGCTGCGACTGGCACGCTCGAGCGGCACCGAGCCCGCCGAGCTGTGGACTTTGCGCGACCATGCCGTCGAACAGCTCGACGCGTTTGTTCGCAGCGCCCACGATCGCGTGCTGGGCCGGCTCCGCTTTGCCGTCACGGGGGACGAACCGCCCACCATTGTCTTGATGGCCGTGCGGGGCAAGACGGCGCCGCCGGCCCTCGATTTTCAGGGGCAGAGCTATCGCCGCCATCAACGCATGGACAACCTCTTTGTCCCGATCGGCAAGCGCATCGAGCCGCCCCTCCGCCGCGACGCCGTCCGCAAGCTTTTGGCCGACGATCCTGAGCTGATTACCTGGCTGGTGCCCGGCGACGAGGAAGGCGCTTTCACTCCCGAGTCGATTCCCGACCGCGCCTTCGAGTCGCTCGACAAGTGGATCGACTACGTGATCGAGCGCGACAAGAGTGCGCTGGCCACGTGGGTACGTTCGGCACGGTTCGATTTCCAGCCCTTCATCTGCAAGGATGAAATCGAGCCGCGCCGCAAGCAGGACAAGACCAAGCGGCGTGGCGGCGACGACCTTGACGAAGACGAGGCTGCCGAGCTCCCCGTACCGACCGAGCCCAAGATCGAGGTCATCAGCAAGTCGAAGAAGCGCGAACCGCGCAGCGAGGAAACGGTACTGCTTCTGCCGCGCGAAGAGCCGGGCGAACTGCTCATCAAGCTGGGCGAACTGGAAACACGATTCAAGGAAGACACGACTGCGCTGGACGATCCGGGCCGGCTGCCCCAGTGGCGAGAATTGGCCCTGGTCAATACGGCCCTCGGCGATCGACACGGCGAGGCCTGCCTGTGCTGGCTCCACTTCCTGTGGGAACAGCGCGAGCGGCATCGTGAAGGGCTACAGGGCTGGGTGGAGGCGGCCCGTTCGAGCGTGCAGAAAAACGCGCCCCTCATCCGAGAACTCAATCGCATCGCCGCCAGCAAGGATCCGCAAGATACCGAGACGCACTTTTTTGCCGCCGGCGTCGCCTACGCCGGGCTGTCCGAGGTTCCGGAGTCGGGGAAGCTCGATGTTGCCCGGGCGCGGGAATTTCTCGAGAAGCATGAAGGGCCCGGCTTCTTGCCGATCCGTGCCATCTGGCTGGCCTGGTTGGGCCTGTCGCGGTTGGCGGGCGGCGACGACCTGGCTTTGGCCCGCGCCCGCGATCGTTTGCTGGAACGGCTTTATCAATATGGACTTGGCCCGGAGCGCGAGGTGCCTCACTTCTTGCGCTTTTCCAGCCATCGGCAGAGCGAGAAGTTTCGCAATGTTCGCGACCGCGTCATGCGCCTGCGCGACCGCGCCCAGGAGTGGATCCAGCGCTTCCCCAGTTACGGAAAGACATATTTCGGTTCCGGGGAGAAGCATCGCACCAACGGCTACATCGACCTGACCTTTGCTTTCGGCCTGGCCCGGCTGGGCGAGAAAACCGAGTGCGAGAAGTTGCTCAAGGAGGGCAAGCAACTCCTCCACAACGTTGACGACGTCCATCTCATCTTGTCAGAGGGCTACGAGTATCGCATCCGCCAGGCCCTGGACAACAAGCCGCACGCAGGGCCGCTGCCCGCGCATTCGCTTGAGCAGATCAAGATGCTGCGCGAAAGCGGCACCAGCAACAGCTACGGCGTCGACCGGCTGCGGCAATACTCCGCCATTCTGGATCCCGATGAGTCGTTCGATCCGTATCGCTATAACAAGGCGCCGATCGAGCTAGATGCGGAACTGACGCCGCTCTCGGATCTGCGCGAGCCGATGGCTTTGACAGCCCGCATTGACCAGCTCTTGACCAGCAAGCGGAAGGATTGGAACACGCCGCTGGCCCGCGTGCAGATCTTCGGGGCAATCTTGCAGGTGGCGCCGCGGCTGGGGCAGGATTATTGCCTTGGGCTCTTGCGTGCTGCCCTCGAACTACTGGCCAACCTCGAGACCACGCTCGAACCGGCCTACCGAAAGGACGCGCACTTCCTGGTCTATCGACTGGCGCCCCTGCTGCAGCACGCCATCAACGTCTCGGCGCATTTCGGGCAGGTCGATTTCGCCAGGGAATTCGTGGGCAGATTTCTGGGGTCGTTCAGCAGCCTCAACGAAACGTCCGCGATCGAGGAGATCGAGAACATCGTGCGCAAGTGCTTTCAGGCCCTGCGCAAGCTCGGGCTGCGGAACGAGATCGATCGCATGTTGCACGGGATGGCCGGGGCGATTCTCTTGCAACAGACGCTGGCCCAGGCCAGGGAACGGCTCGGCAATCGCTGGGTGCCCAGCCTGTGCACCTTGCTGCACGTGGCGGCGGGCTGGCTCTACGCCGGCAAGATCGAGGCGGCAGCACCGATCCTGGATGCTGCCCGCGCCGTTCTCGCCGATCCGGATATCGGGGAACGGCAGAAGGACAAGTTGTCGGTCTCCTGTGCCTATCTCACGGCCCTTGGACAAGCGCCGGTCGAAATGGCACTGCAGCGCATCGAGCAATTTTTCACCGAGATTGGACCGATCTTTGACTCGTTGCTGTGCAATCAATTCTACTCGCTCTCCCAGCTCAAGGTGGTGGAGGCCATGGTGCTGGCCGTGGCGAGTGAGGACTTTGCCATTGGCCCCGATGTGCGTCGCTGGCTCGATGACGAAGAGTACCTGGTGCGCCGACGCATCCATGCCGATGTCCGCGGGCTGGGGCACGGCGAATAAGGTGGATTCGCCGGCGTGCAAGCTCGCAAATCTGCATTCTTCCCCTTGACGTGACCGCCGTTCCCCTCAAGAATGGCAGTGTTTGAGCCAACCTACGTGCACACCCAAACATTCCTGCACAGGAGGTTTTCAACATGAAGCGCGGGATCTTGCTGCTGCCCGTGTTGGCAGTCGTCTTGCTTGCCAGCCCGGCCATGGCCGCTATCAGCGGTGTTTATGTCGAGGCACGCACTTGCGACGTCTGGACCGGACCTTGCTTCGCCAACGCCGAGATGGGGCTGTCCGGCAAACACGCTGTCATGGGCTGGAAGGTCGAGAAGGGCGAGTTCGACAACGTCGCTCTCGATGGCCTGGGCGTGGTGGCCGTGATTGCGGCTCGCGACACACTCGGATTGCCTCAGAGCGGCGCGGCCCGCTCGGTCCTGATCGTCGACAGCAAGGCCACGCCGCAACAGCGCGACGCTCTCGTCAAGCTGGCCAAGGCTCAGGGCGGCAAGCTGCTGACCAATGTGCTGTCCATTCAGACTGCGCCGGTCAACATCGAGATCTGCGATTGCCCGGGCAACGCCTGTGCCCGCCTGAACGTCAAGGACCTGGCCCAGATCGAGACGCGCTGCATTCACGACAAGCACGATAAGGTCTGCGGCAACGAAGAGGCCTTCTATCCGGCCCTCTCGAAGAACGTGAAAGTCAAGGCCGCCATGGCCGTCAAGCACAGCTATCAGGGCAAGGAATTCAAGGAAACCTGGCTGGATCACGAACGCCGTGGGGCCTACATCGGTTCTTTCGAGGTTCGCTGATCATTGCAACCGTTATAACTCGGCGAGCCGGGAGCGTGACCGCACGCTTCCGGCTCGCGATGTTGAATCGACTGCCCACGCCCATCGTCCATGGTACGGATGAGAACTCGCGCCCCGTCATCGACTAGCTAGGGGGAGTACTAATGCCAAGCACGATCCGGCTCGGGGGCTACACGCTCGTGGCCCTGGCCCTGTCCACGCTGCCCGCGTTTGCTGCCAAGTACGAAATCAAGGTGACGGACACGGCTCCGCCCAAAGAGTTGAAGGAAGCATTCACCAAACAACTGGCGCCGCAGGCCCTCACGCTGGTCAATGACAAGGGCGAAACACTCTGCGAAGTGTGGCTGCGCAAGGAGTTTGCCGCCAAGGCCACCCCCGAGCAAATCGAGAAAGGGCTGAACTATCGCGCCCTGCCCGAGGGGTCGTTCGTCGGCGTGTTTCGCAATCCCAAGCTCTTCTACGATTATCGCCAGCAGAAGATCAAGCCCGGCGTCTACACGATGCGGCTGGGCTTTCAGCCCGCCGACGGCAATCACATGGGCACGGCACTTTACAACGAATTCTGCCTGCTCTTGCCCGCCCTGCAAGACGAGAACCCCGATCCGGTGAAGCAGAAAGAGATGTTCCAGAAGAGCAACAAGGCCGCCGGCACGGGCCACCCTGCCATCCTCATGCTTTTCCCGAATAACAAGCCCGCCGACAAGCCCGAGATCAAGAGCAAGGGGGAAGGCCACTACGCCCTCTTCGCCAAGAGCGACGCCATGGTGGACAGCAAGAAAGTGTCCATCGGCTTCGCCATCACTCTTGTGGGCCACGCCGCAGAGTGATTGCGGTTTGTAATTGCTCTTAGCGAAACGTGCCGCGAAGCGCTGTTTCTTGACGACGTCACGCCAGGGGCCGGCCCGTCTTTTGATTGCGGGCCACCTTCTTTTCCGTGGCCCGGGCGATTGCACGCCACCAGTTCTTCCACCCCCCTTTGCCTGCCAGGCCCCATTGTCGATAGAGGGCCAGGAAACGAAGCCGATCAGCGTGGCTAATCACCTTCGATTGCAAGAAGCTGGCGTTGAGCCGGGCCAGATTCTGGATGCGGCGCTGCCTGGGCAAGTGCGCCGCCTGCGCGATGCCGACCAGGTCGATGAAGTGAAGCTGCGGATCATCGCACGGGCCACTTACTAGCAAGTTGGCTGCCTTCAGGTCGCGATGGGCTATCCGTCTTTGATGGAGTGTGCGGATCAGCCGGGCCAACCGCTCGACCAGCAAGCGCACGCCGGGCCGCCTCTCGCGCTCGGGCAGTTCGCCCAGTCGCTCGACGAAACGCTGCATCTCGACGGCTTCTTCGATCTTCTCGGCGAGCAGGTAGCCCTCGCGGTCGAGGCCGGCCTGCCGGCGTTGCAAGACGTGCAGCGGCCGTGCCGTGGGCAGGCCGCGATCGCGCAGGCAATGTCCATACACCCATGAACGCAAGACGGGCGTGCGGCGAACCAGCCCGCGCCAGGGCTCGCTCCAGTGCGTCACGCGAAAGCGTTTGTAGATGAGTCGCCGCGCTTTCCCGTTCAGGCTGGCCTCCATCTCTATGACGGTCGAGCTGCGCGAGTCCTTGAGCGTCTTGACGCTGTCACGAGCAAAGGGCCCATCGGGATCGGCGAGCAGGTTTTCGAGGAAGGCGCGATCGAGACCGCGCACGGCATGGCCCGCCAGCCCGGGCTTGCGCAGCTTCTCGATGTGACGGTTGTTGGCCCGGCAACGCTGGTCCCGGCTGTGCCAGAAGACCAGATTGGAGTGCAGCGTCACCTTCTCGAGCTCGCGGGCACGCGTGCGCATCTCGAGGATGGCTGGATCACGGCGCTGACAGCCCGCGGGCAGCCAGCCGCGTGCGTCCGCGTACGTTTGCCAGAAGCGCCGCCGCTCGCTACGGCCCGCCCGCAAGCTGAACCAGCGATTGATCAGCACCAGGTTGTCGCGAGCCGGTTCCCAGTCGAGCCGCGGGCCCAGCTTG
>JBFWSD010000512.1:0-5606 GCA_050248575.1 Gemmataceae bacterium | reverse complement strand
CCTCGTTCATTCAGCACGTACACGTCGCCCACGTGTCGACAAATGCATTTTTATGAAAGTCGCGACGAAATTCCTCTGGAAGTCTGCGGGCCGCTTGCACAATTCTGTTGCACACCGACGGCCTTGGAGCAATCGCTCTTAATCACTACAGTTTCCTGGCTTGCGGCGAAATCGCCGAATTCAGAGTGTGCAAGGCACCGAGACCGAATTCTTCCCAGCTGATGCCAGCACGCTCAGCCCACTTTCTTCGCACCAAGAGCGCAGCGGGCCACTTTATGTTGATGTTACGCCGGGCCGGGGAAAGGTACGTGTCTGTCTTGTCTGTCGCCCCACGCTTCAAGACCGAATCTTGACGACGCTGCCCTTGCGGGCCGACTGGATTGCGGCGTTGACGGCGCGGACGGCCCGCATTGCTTCTTCGGGCCGGACTACTTCGGGCTGCTTGCCCCTGCCCACGCAGTCGATGAAGTAACTCATCTCGTTCCGCAAGGCGCCGACCACCTCGCCGTGCATCTCGGGCCAGTAGAGCGTGTCCGGGCAGTCGACGCCCCGCTTCGTCTGCACGCTCAGGTTCATGTCGCCGCCGTGAATGTACAGGCTGCCCTCGGTGCCGATCACTTCCATGTGTTCATGGATGCGAAACGGCGTCCCCTCGGGCAGGAACCAGACGTCCTCGATGACGCCGATCGCGCCCGAGTCGAACCGGTACATGGCCCAGCCCAGGTCGGGATTCTTCAGCTTGCGAACGCTGAGCGTCTGCGCGTAGGCAGAGACGATCCTGGCCCCGGTCATCCACAGCATCAGATCGGTATCGTGAATGCCGTCCCCCAGGAGCGGGTCGATTTTTTCGAGGACGGTCTTGCTGCGGGCCGCCGGGATATTGCGGCGGGCATAGAGCGAGACGATCTTGCCCAACTCGCCGGCGCGGATGCGTTCGCGGGCCACCGCGTAACGCGGATTGAAGCGGCAGATGTGGCCGATCATGAGAATGCGGCCCGTGCGTTCGGCGGCGGCGATCATGCGCGTGCATTCGGCGGGCGTGCGCGCCATCGGCTTCTCGAGCAGCACATGCTTGCCCGCTTCGAGCGCGGCCACGGTCGGGGCCAGGTGATCGTCGACGTGCGTGACCACGCTGACCGCGTCGATCGCCGGATCGGCCAGCAAGTCCTCGTAGCGTGCGTAGTCTCTGGGGACCTGGAGCTGACGTTTCACTTCGCGGCGGCGAGCATCATTGCGCGTGCAGACAGCCCGCAGCTCCACGCCGGGCAGCTGCGCGGCCACCTCGGCGTGTTTCGCCCCGAAGAATCCCAGCCCGATGACGCCGTAACCGATGGTCATGCACTAGGCCTCTGATGAGCCAGACCGCAAAGACCAACCGGGTAACCGAGAACCGAGAACCGAGAATGAAAGCCCTGTTCGTTCTCGGTTCCACATTTTCGGTTCTCCGTTACCCGGTTGGTCTTTCGTGGGCAGAAGAGATGGCGATTTACTTGATTCGCGTCCAAAGACCAACCGGGTAACCGAGAACCGAGAACCGAGAATGAAAGCCCTGTTCGTTCTCGGTTCCACATTTTCGGTTCTCCGTTACCCGGTTGGTCTTTCGTGGGCAGAAGAGATGGCGGTTTACTTGCTCAGGTCCAGGCAGAGGAGCTGCTTCTGATCGCGGACGTAGAGCCGCTGCTGGTAAACCGCGGGCAGCGCCCAGGAGCGATAGGTCAACAGCCCGGGCAGTTCTCCCTTGAGCACGAACTCCTTGGGGTCGGCTTTCACCAGCATCAGGCTGCCTTTCTCGTTGAGGACGATCAGGTGCCCGTCGACGGCGATCAGGCCGCACTTGCCCGGCTTGCGCTCGATCCATTTCACTTCGCCCGTTTTCAGATCGAGGCAGCGCAGGGCCAGCGCCGAGAAATCGCCGTGGCTGCCGTAGACGTGCCCGTCCACGATCATGCTGGTCGTGAACTGGTTGAGCAGGTTCTTGTTCTTCCACAGCTCGCGGACGGCCAGCTTGTCGCCCTGTTTTTCGATCTTGAGGGCCACCGCGCCGGTGCCGTAGGCCGACGACAGGAACAGCGTCTCGTCCACCCAGAGCGGCGTGGCGCAGTTGCAGTTGTACTTGTTGCCCCACTTGTATTCCCAGAGGGTGCTGCCCTTGACGGGATCGAGAGAGTAGCAGCAGTTGCCTCCCAGGCAGACGAGCTGCCGGACGCCGGCCGCCTCGATGACGATGGGCGAGGCATAACCGGGCGAGTCGCTGCCGACGGACCAGGCGAGCTTGCCCGTGTCTTTGTGGAAGGCGGCCACGGCGTTGTCCTTGCTGCCGCCGGGCAAGGTGATGACCAGGTCCCCTTCGATGAGCGGAGAGCCCGACATGCCCCAGTAGTAGGTGAGGTCGCCGTGCTGCCCGGCCTTGGTGGCTTCGAGGATGTTGTTCTTCCAGATTTCTTTGCCGGTCCTGGCGTCGAGGCAATAGAGCTCGCCGCGCGCGAACAGACAGTAGACGCGGCCATCGGGGGTGTACGTGGGCGTGGCCCGCGGGCCGGCACCCTGGCGCTGGCGATCGATGAAGCTGGGCGCGCCGTCGTGCGCCCAGATTTCCTCGCCCGTGGCGGCATCGAGGCAGATGGCGATGTCGCGGTCGCCGCGCTTGACCTGGGTGAAGAGCTTGTCGCCGGCGAACGAGCACGAGGAGAAGCCGCCGTCGTGTGCCATCTTCCAGAGGAGCTTCGGCTTCTTGGCCTTCCAGTCGAGATTGAGCGGGCCATGCGCGGGGACCTGCCCGTCGCGGTGCGGGCCAAGAAACTGCGGCCAGGCCCCGCCCGGCTCGGCTGCGGTGGCAAGACCGGCGGACATCGTCACCAGGCAGACGATCAGCCCGAATAGCCGGGGTGCTGCAGTGTGGATGAATGCACGTTTCAAGATGCGCCTCCGATGATCGAACTTCAGTACTGCTCGTCGACCGTTCCATGGCCACCGCGCCTTTATACTAGACGACGCACCTGGCCGAGTTGTAGCGAGAAATGCAATCAGTTCTTGATGAAATCGGTGCCTCGAATCAGAACAATGACAAGGAGAATCACGCCCACACCCCAAGGGAACATGCCGATCTCCAAGAACCAGGTTCCGATACTGCCTGCGCGGCATCGCTTGAACATGGGCAACATCAGCAGGAAACAACCTGCGAGTGCGCACCACATCAGCAGGATGAAGACCCAGATCGCCCACCATGGCGGCACGGTGTCGAAATCAGGCCTCTGATGCCTTCCAGGAATGCCAGCGCGGGAAACGCCGACTCTGGCGCCCAATTCGCCCCTGAAAGCAATCCCCAGGCCAGGCTGCCAAAGAGCATGACGGCGTTGATCGCATTGACGATGACGCCCAGACGGAACAAGGATCGATCGCGCTGCAGGTTGTGATTTCCGTCGAACGGCGTCTCTTCGGCCCAACGATCCAACATGGCGAGATCGACCTCGCTGCCCTGCCGCGCGAAACAGGCACGGGCTTCGGCCAACCAGTCGCCCTGGCGGGCAAGCCAGGCACGACGTTCGTTTTCATCGAGCAGGCCAGGAATGGGCCGCATCTCTTCCAAAACGTCCAGGAAAGCGCGGGCAGCGGCCACATCGTCCTGATTTTGTACGTGATAACGGGCAATCGTGTAATGGAAGCCGCCTGACTTGCGGCAGGTATTCTCGAACTCTTCGACCAGTCGACGCGAGTCTCCGCCGCCGAACTGCAGCGCCAGATGAAAGTCGAAATCCCGCACGGAAATTTTCAAGTCGGGCCAAGTGTCCAACAAGGGGTCGGACGCAAGTCTTGAGGCTACGGCCTTCGCACCCGCGAAGTCGTTCATTTGAAGATAGATGAAACCAAGAACGCCGACGGCAAAAAAGTGGCTTTCACGGTCTCCGGTAGCGGCGAAGGTTGCGATGGCCTCTTCGCAGGCAACAAGTGCTTCCTGTTCGCGATGCAGGCCCACGTCAATCAGAGCCCGAATCAATGCCGCGCGTGCCGGAAACAGCCCGTTGGTGACGTCCAGTTCGGGGTGTTCACGGCGCAACTGTTCCACTTCATCGAGAAGTACCCGGGCTCGCTCAGGCCACATCAAGACTATCCAGTCGTTCGCCGCCCACAAACCATGTACCCACAGGCTGGTACGATCGCCGATGGCCGTCCACAATGGCCGCAGGCTTTCATAGGAGCGGATGTTAGCGATCCGCCATTCGTCGGTGTCGCGGTAACGCCGCAATTGAGCGCCGTCGGAGGGCAATGTGCCCGTGGTCTCAATTCCGAACGGCAGGAGATTGACAACCGCGATCCACAGATTCACAACCGCTCCGACTCCGGTCAGGATTCGGGCTGATGGCCAGGTCAAGTACAGCACGGCGCAGACAACGAAACAGGCCAGGTTGGCGAGGCTGCCCCCCAGGGTGATCCAGATGGCTTGCCGCCCGCTCTCGGTTGGCCCGCGCGCGTAGGCACAGGTCATGCCGCCGCGCGGCCGTGTCCAGCAGAGGTACAGCTTGGTGCCTCGAAAATTGATGACGAAAAGCGGTCGGCCAAAACCAATCCCGCACGAAGTCACCGCAAAACCTTGCCACCAGGCGGTGAGGGCGTGGCCGGCCTCATGGGGAAAGGTGAAGAGATAATCACAAACTACCAGCAGGATCACGATCTCCACGAACTGCATGGTAAGCATCGGCGCGACCCACAAACCGCTTGGCTTGCTCTGCCGGCCCGCTTATACTTCCTGGGAACGGCATGGACTCTCGCTTCACCATAGCCCTCCGCCATCGAGGAGCAAGCATGAACACCCGCAGGCTGCTGGCCCTGGCCTTCTCGGTCCTCTTCCTGTCACCCCTCGCCGCCGATGACTGGCCCCAGTTCAACGGGCCCGAGCGCAACGGCATCTCCAAAGAGAAAGGGCTGCTTGCCACCTGGCCCAAGGGCGGGCCCAAGCTCGTCTGGACCTACAAAGAGGCCGGCGTCGGCTATTCCGCTCCCGCCGTGGTCGGCGACCGCCTCTACATCCTGGGGGGCCGCGACAAGACCGAGTATCTGATTGCCCTCGATGTGAAAGCAGGCAAGGAACTCTGGTCCGCGAAGATCGGCGACCTGTTCACCTGGAAGGGCAACTCCTGGAACGCCGGCCCGAGCGCCACGCCCACCGTCGACGGCGACCTGATCTTTGCCCTCGGCGGCCAAGGTGTCCTCCTCTGCACCGACACTGCCGGCAAGGAAAAATGGCGCAAGGACCTGCCCAAGGACATGGGGGCGCAGGTCAATCCCTCGGGCGGCGGGCCCAAGGATGTCGGCTGGGGCTATGCGTGGTCGCCGCTCGTCGATGGCGACAAGCTGATCATTCAGCCCGGCGGGCCGCAGGGGACGCTGGCCGCCCTCAACAAGACTACCGGCGAAATCCTCTGGCGCAGCAAGGGCTACACCGACCAGGCCAGCTACGCTTCCCCCATCGTCGCCACGGTCGCCGGCACGCGCCAGTACATCAACCTCACCAACGAAGGGCTGACCGGCGTCGATCCGAAGACCGGCGCGGTCCTGTGGCGTTATGCCCGCGAGTACAACGATTGCGTGATCCCCACCCCGGTCGTTTC
>JBFWSD010000511.1:0-5620 GCA_050248575.1 Gemmataceae bacterium | reverse complement strand
CAGCCCGCGCTCGTCGAGATCCTCGAGCAGCGTGGGCAGCACCTGGTCGGTCAGCGGGATCAGGTACTTCTTCAACACGGGGTACATGGGATTGCCGTTGAAGCCGTGCGTGTCCCAGCCGCCGGAAGCAAGCGACTGCCCGCCGATGTTGGGGGCGAAGTAAACGTTGACGAAGCGGGCCCCCGCCTCCACCAGGCGGCGGGCCAGCAAGCAACTTTGCCCGTAGGTGGTGCGGCCATACTGGTCGCGCACGGCCCGCGGCTCGCTCGACAGGTCGAAGGCTTTCTTGACGCGCGGCGAGGTCAGCATCGTCAGCGCCTTCTCGTACGATTGCCCGATGCCCTGGGCTACCGGCGAATGTTCGAGCACGCTGGACTGCTGGTCGATCATCTCCAGCACGCGGCGGCGATTCTCGAGCCGTTCCAGCGACAGGTTGGCGGGCAAGCTCAGTTCGGGCAGCCGGAAATCGTCGGCGTTCGGATCCTGCCCGATGAAGAGCGGATTGTGCGCCTTGCCGAGGAAGCTGGCATGCTGCCCGGGCGTGACCGAGCCGTCGCGGAGCACGTGCGGATACGAGACGAACGAAGGCATGCCGGCCCGGGCCGGCGCGAGCTTGTCGACCACCGACCCGTAGGCCGGAAACAGATCGAGCGAATCGCGCAGGCGAATGTCGTCGAGCGGCGGCGCGTGCCCGGTCAGCGAATAGTAAGTCGCCGAGTTGTGGTTCTTCATGCGGTGCGTCATGCTCCGCACCAGCGCGAACTTGTTGGCGACCTTGGCCAGGCGGGGAAGCAACTCGCACATCTGGATGCCAGGCACCGAGGTGGCAATCGGCTTCAGCTCGCCACGGATCTTGTCCGGGGCGTCGGGCTTCATGTCGAGGGTGTCGGTCTGGCTGGGCCCGCCAAACTGATGCAGGAAGATGACCGACTTGGCCCGCGCCTTGGGCCGGGCCGCCTCGGCCTGCTTGCTTGCTTGAAGGCCGAGCAATCCCAGCCCGCCGACTTGCAAGAGCTGGCGGCGATTCATGCGGGCAAATCCACGACAAGCGAACGTCTGCATGGCGGGCCTCATGTTCGTGGCGGTGGGGGCAGGTTGCGGTCAGGGACTATTCTACCAGCCCGCGTGGGCGGCTCAAGGAAACAGATCAGTGGACCCGATCAACGCGAGCCACAAGACTGTTGACTGACACAAGGCTGTCGACTGACACAAGCAACTTGCTTTCGACATCGGAATAGAACGGGATCACCTGCCGAAAAACTATGACAAATTGGTTGGAGTGACGGCTAAAGTTCGCTTGCAATCTTCAGCCCTCTCTTTACGACCTGGGCATAAGCTTCGTTGCCCTGCGCATGGAATTCCGCATGGAGTGGTTCGTGAAAAAGCAACGATCCTATCGGCAACTCGAATTCTTTGTCCCAGTCGAGAAAATCACCGATGTCTCGATCCTTGACAACTTTCGGTGATTCGACTCCAAGCCTGAGCTTGCCCCGGCCGTCGATGAAGGCTTGGTTGACACGCAGGACATCAACGATCTTCTCCTTGCCACGAGTAAATATAGCCAACATGTAGCCTATCTCATCTGCGAATCGGTTCCATCGCCCCTCTTGCTCGGTCAGATCTTTGTCAAACCTTTTTTCTCGTGCCTTGCTCACGATCTGCTCTCGTTTCTCTCCCAGGGCCGGATTCCTTCGTTCGACCGCGGCGATGGCCTGCGACAATTCGTCCTTGGTCATGGATGGAGGTATTTCAATGCCAAGCTTGGCCGCATAGCGCCGCTGCTTGTCTGTGGGCAGGTCGGGCTCCGGATGTTTCTTGAAGAAGCCGAACATCGCGATCCCTTCTCGCAACGAACCCGTCGATTAAGACCTATTTGAACATATCCCAGCCCGGTTTACCGTTCAAGCTGCCCGTTGCGTGGCTGTTTCCGCACGGTATAATCGTCCTTGCCTGCCTGCGTGAGCGCGCGAAGGGCCGAGGGCAATCCTCGGCGGGGATTCGAAGGGGGGCTTCGAAGTATGCTCGCACACCCCAAGCTGCTTGTCAGCCTGTTGACCTGCCTGCTTTGCACCGGCGCCCTCCGCGCCGGGCCGACCGTCAGCTTCCGCAACGAAGTGATGGCCGTTCTCTCCAAGGCGGGCTGCAACATGGGCACCTGCCACGGCAACCAGAACGGCAAGAACGGCTTCAAGCTGTCGCTGCGCGGTCAGGATCCGGCCTTCGATCTCGCCTCCCTCACCCGCGATACGCTGGCCCGACGGACCAATCCGCACCAGCCCGCCCAGAGCTTGCTGCTCCTCAAGGCCACCGGGCAAGCTCCCCACGAAGGAGGCAAACGTTTCGCCGTCGATTCCCCCGAGTACCAGATTCTCTCGCGCTGGATCGAGGGGGGCTTGCGCGACGACGCCGGCAGCGTGCCCCGCCTGACCGGGCTGAGCGTGTCGCCGTCGACGAAGGTGCTGCTCGCGCCGGCCGACTCGGTCAAGCTCGAGGTCAGCGCCCGCTTCAGCGACGGGTCCACGCGCGACGTGACCGGGCTCGCCTGCTTCGATCTTTCCGGCCCGATCGCCGTCGAACCGGGCGGCGTGGTGCGCCGTTCCCCCGATGCTCATCCCGGCGTGGTCGAAGGCGTGGTGCTCGTGCGTTACCTGCACCGGCAGGCGCCGGCCCAGCTGGCCTTCGTGCCCGAGCGGGCCGGCTTCACCTGGAAGCCGGTGCCCGAGAACAACTATGTCGACCGCCACGTGTTCGCCAAGCTGAAGATGCTGCGCACGCAGCCCGCGGAGCTGTGCAGCGACAGCGAGTTTCTGCGGCGGGCTTACCTCGACACGATCGGCCTCTTGCCCACCCCCGAGGAAACGCGTGCCTTTCTGGCCGACACGCAGGCCGACAAGCGGGCCAAGCTGATCGACACGTTGCTGGCCCGTCCCGAGTTCGCTGATTTCTGGGCGCTCAAGTGGGCCGACCTGCTCCGCGTCGAAGAGAAGACGCTCGACTTCAAGGGGGTGCAGGCGTTCCATCACTGGCTTCGCGATAGCATCGCCGCGGGCAAGCCGCTCAACGAACTGGCCCGCGCGGTGCTCTCGGCTCAGGGCAATACCTACGCCCATCCGCCCGCCGGTTTTTACCGGGCCTTGCGGCAGCCCGACGTGCGGGCCGAGACCGCCGCCCAGGTCTTCCTCGGCGTCCGGCTCCAGTGTGCCAAGTGCCACAACCATCCCTTCGATCGCTGGACGCAGGATGACTATCACGGGCTGACCGCGTTCTTTGCCCGCATCCAGTATCGCGTGCTGTCCAACAATCGCGCCGACCGGCTCGATACCCACGAGTTCGACGGCGAACAGGTCGTCTATCAAGATCGCGACAGCGAATGGCTGCATCCGCGCGACGGCGAAGCCGTGGCCCCCAAGTTCCTGCTGGAAGACAAGGGGCAGGCGCCCCGCGGCGATCGGCTCGAGCTGTTTGCCGACTGGGTGGCCGAGCCGAAGAACCCGTTGTTTGCCCGCGCCCAGGCGAACCGCATCTGGTTCCACCTGATGGGCCGCGGCATCGTCGAGCCGAATGACGATTTCCGGGCTTCCAATCCGCCCGTGAATGGCCCGCTGCTCGACGAGCTGGCCCGCGACCTGCGCGCGCATCGCTTCGACCTGCGCCATCTGGTGCGGACGATCATGCAGTCGCGGACCTACCAGCTTTCGTCCATTCCGAACGAGAGCAACCGCGAAGACGAGAGCAACTTCTCGCATGCCCAGGTGCGGCCCCTGCAGGCGGAGCAAGTGCTCGACGCGATTTCAAGCGTGACCGGTGTATCGGTGAAGTTCAACGGTTATCCGCTGGGCACGCGGGCCACGCAGCTGCCCGGCGTGGGCTCGGTCAGCCGGCGCGGCCCGGACGCCACACCGGGGGAGAAGTTTCTCAAGCTCTTCGGCAAGCCCGATCGCCAGCTCTCGTGCGAATGTGCGCGGGGCAGCGACACGACCCTTGGCCAGGCCTTCCAGCTCATCTCCGGCGAGCTGCCCAACGAGCTGCTGCGCGAACCCGACAACCGCATCGGGCAACTTCTCAGAGCCAGGCAGACGAACGCGCAGCTCGTGGCCGAGTTCTACGCGGCGGCCCTCAGCAGGCTGCCCAGCGAACGTGAAGCGAAGGCGGCGGTCGCTTACCTGGACCGCGCCAGGGATCGCCGCGCCGCCCTCGAAGATCTGGTCTGGGGCCTGCTCAACTCCAAGGAGTTCCTGCTCCGCCGCTGATTCGCAAATCCTTCCGCGTTGCCAGCGCTCAGCTCTTGAAGTAGGCGGGCTCGTTGCCCGCTTTCCACTTGATATTGCAGCCGATGCTCGGCTTCTGCTCGGCGGGCGCAGGCTTGCCCGCGAGGACCGCGTCCATGGCGGCTTTCAGATCCGCGCCGGTGGGAGTGCCCTTGTCGGGGCGGGTCTCGTCGTACTGGCCGCGATAGACCAGCTTGTGGTTCTTGTCGAACAGGAAGAAGTCGGGCGTGCAGGCCGCCTTGTATTCCTTCGCGACGGCCTGGGTGGCGTCGTAGAGGTAGGGGAAGGTGTAGCCGCCCGCCTTGGCCTCGGCGGCCATCTTGTCGGGCGCGTCGTCGGGATGGGTCGAGATGTCATTGGCACTGATGCCGACGACGGCCAGCCCCTTGGCCTGGTAGTCCTTCATGGTCTTGCCGAGGTGATCGCGCAGGTGCTTCACGAACGGGCAATGATTGCAGATGAACATGACCAGGAGCGGCTTGCCCGCGAAGTCGCCCTTCTTCACCGGTTTGTCGTCACTCACGTTCTTGAGGGCAAAGTCGGGGGCCGTGGTGCCCAGCTCGAGCATGGTCGAAGGAGTGAGGGCCATGGTGTGCTCCTTTCTTGCGTCAGGGCGGCAAATTGTTCACGCTCTGCGGCAGATGTCCCAGTTTGGTTGATTTATCGTTTCGCCTGCTTGCCGCCAGTCGATTCGCACACACAGGCAAGTTAGCGAAGAGATGCCGGTCGTGCCGGTGGGCGGCGACCTCGCAAAAGATGATCGAAATAGCGGACTCTTTTGCTTCAAGTTGGCGGCGGGCGGCCCGGTCGACCTTCAATCGTCCGGGGCAGCGTGGTATATACCTTTGTCTGTCGCGACGGAGCCATCGCGAACGGGGCCACTTTCCCATCGTCCCCGCGTGCGGCCCCGACCCTTCACGATGGTGTTCAGATCCCGAACGGAAGAACGGAGAAGGCAAATGCGGAACCTCCCCATCAGCCTGGCACTCTTGCTCACGGTCTCGGCCGGCGCCTTCGGTCAGCAACCGAGCGTGCAGCTCGACCCGCAAAACAACCGCCTCGACGCCCTCTTGCTGCGCTGGGAGCAGGAGATGCAGAAGGTGCAGACCCTGTCGGCCCAGTGCATTCGCACCGACGTGGACAAGACCTTCCAGACAACCAACATCTTCGAAGGCACGGCCGAGTACATGCGGCCCAACTTTGCCCACCTGCGCATGGTCAAGAAGAACAAGCCGGAGATCTTCGAGGAATACCTGTGCACGGGCACCTTCCTCTACGAGTTCGTGCCGCCCAGCAAGCTGATCCGCGTGCACGAGCTGCCGCCCACCAAGCAGGGCCAGATCGCCGACGAC
>JBFWSD010000510.1:0-5620 GCA_050248575.1 Gemmataceae bacterium | reverse complement strand
GAAGGCGGGATCGCCCAGCTCGCGGGCCACGATCGACCCGAAGCCCGGGTGAGTGATGCCCCCCGAGGGAGGATAGCTGGTGTGCAGGAGATACGTGGCGCGGCCATGGTTGCCTTCCGTGCTGGTCATCGAACGGAAGACCGCGAAGCGATCCATGACCTGGGCCATCCTGGTCCAGTGCTCGGCGACATGCAGGCCGTTGACCTTAGTGGCGATGGCCTTGGTCGGCCCTTGCGTGCGGGCACCAGGCTTGGGATCGAACGATTCGAACTGGCTGGGCCCGCCGGCCATCCACAAGAGGATGCAGGCGCGATTCTGTTTGCGGAGATCCGCCGCGAAAGCGCTGAGGGCATTGCTGAGTCCGAGCCCGGCGGCGGAGGCGCCGGCCAGCCTCAAGAAGCCGCGGCGGCTCACCACGCCCGTGCCGTTCACACGCACATCCAGGCAGCTCTGTAACATGGCTGGCTCACTTCTTCAAAAGGAACTCGGTCGAGTTGACCAGCGACCAGAGGATGTCTTCGAGGGCTTCTGCGCGGTTGCCCGTCTTGGCGATGAAATTGCGGCACACGGTGAGTTCATGCGCCGTGGGCTTGCGGGCCAGCACGCGCTCGTAGAGGGCGGCCAGGATCTCGTCATCGGTGAGCGCGCGCGACAAGAGGCCGGCCAGCAGCGTGTTTCCCTTGGCCGACGTGTAGCGGTGGACCAGCTCGCTGTTCATCATGACCAGCGCCTGCGGGATGGTTCCCTGCACCTCGTCGAAGGGGAGCGACGGGTTGACCTTGAAAGCCTGGTAGACCATGTTGCGCAGCCCGGTGTGGCGTTGCACGGCGGGCGACGATTTCGGCGCCGGGGCGGCAATGTCCTTGTCGTTCTCATCGAAGCCGAGCGAGGCCTGCAATGCCTCGAAGACCTGTTCGCCACGCAGCCTCACCGGGCAGACCGCCGGCAAGAGTCCATCGTCGCTGCGCGGCGGCGGTTGCAAGCTGGCCTGATACGCGCGGGTCAAGGCGATGGTGCGGAACAGCCAGCGCATGTCGTGGCCACTGGCGATGAAGTCTTTCTCGAGGTGCTTGAGGACGGGAGTGAAGCGGGGCGTGTCGTGCCCGCCCAGGTCGGCGACGCTCGGGTAGAAGCCCCAGCCCAGCATGCGGGACCACATGCGATTGACGTAGCACTTGGCAAACCAGGGATTATTCGGGCTGGTGATGAGCCTGGCCAGGGCCGCGCGGCGTTCGTCGTCGCTGGCGTCGAGATCGATGGACTCGCCCGTGAGGAAGCGGGGCTGCATCTCGAGCCCGCGGCTGGGATCGCGTTTGCTGACCATCTGATACTGCCCGGAGGAGCGGCCCTCGATAGCGTAGGGTGTGCCGCGGCCCGTCACGTCCTTGTGCTGCACGAGCTTGGCCCGGCCGAAGAACGCGGCCAGCTCATGAAACTGTTCGCGCTTCCACGGCTCGGTCTTGGCGTTGTGGCACTCGGCGCACTGGATCTGCACACCGAGGAAGACACGGCTGGTGGTCGAGGCGATCTCCACCGGATTGCCGTAAAGGGCCGTGAGATAATTCACCGGGGCCACCTCGTCATTCACGCCGGTGGCAGTGACCAGTGCCGTGACGATATCGTCCCAGGGGCGATTGCGGGCAATCTGCTCGGTCCACCACTGATCGAAGAGCTGCCAGCGCAAGTAGTTGCCGCTGGCGGGCGTGTGGTAGGTGAGGACATCGCGCCAGTAGCGGCCCCAGTTGACGGCGTGTTCCTTGCTGTCCAGGAGTTGATCGATGAGCTTGGCTCGCTTGTCGGGGGCGGCATCTTCTGCGAAGCGGCGGAGATCTTCGGGAGCGGGCAGCTTGCCCGTGAGGTCGAGCGACAGGCGGCGATAGAAGCTGGCATCGTCGGCGCGAGTGAGGGCAGCGGCCCGCTCGCCCAGCAACCCTTGGAAAAGGAGATCGACCTGCCTGGCCGACTCTTCGGCGCGGGGTGGATTGCCCGCGACGATCGGCCCGGCAACACTCAGTATCACTGATAACGCGAGGCAGCGGACGGCGTGGGTCATGACCGTCTCCCGAGGGTAGGAATCGGGACGCAGGCTCTTGGCAGGACGGGTGTAGCGTAAGCCGGGCCCGGTTTCGAGTCAACGAGATTCCCCAGTGGAAATCTCCGCCTGTGAGCCCGGGCAGCCGCTATGTTGCAGGACTGGTCGGGGCAGGGGATGGCGGCGCAGCCTGGGCTTGTGTGGCGGCGGCGGCCTGAGCTGCCACTACCTGGGCCGCGACCTGGAGCGCCGCCCCTTGCGGTGCTGCAAGCGGCTCGGGTCCGGGTTGCGCCAGTGGCGGGATCGCCGCCACGTAACGCGGCCGCCGGCAGTGCGTGAGTTGCTTGCAGGACGGACAGCGCAAGATCTGGCCAATGGCCTCGATCGGAAGCCGCAATGGCTTGGTGCACTTGCGGCAGAGCACGTATTTCTTCTTGCCCGAGAGCACGGCGGGCAGCTCGCGCTTCACGCGCGGCGGCGGCGTGAGCGGCGGCGCAGCCGGCGGCGGCGCCGGCTTCGGTGCCTGCGCGGCCACTTCGGGCAACTCTTGCTGGGGCGAAAACTGCCGCGCACAATGCGGGCACTTCACCGCCTTCACAGCGCTGCTCAGCCCGCCCGCGGGAAGGGTCATCGTGCGTCGGCAGAACGGGCAGCCCATGATCATCACACCGCCCGCGGGAGCGGCCGCCCCGGGTGCCAGCCCGACAATGACCGCAGGCGGAATCCCGCCCGATGCGGGTGCCGCCGGCGAACGCGCTGCCGCAGGTGCCGCCGGGCTCACCGGTGCGCTGGTCGGAGCGGTTGGACTCTTCGCTGGCGCGGCCACGACCGGAGGAGGTGCCGGCGTCTTGGCAGGCGGCACTGCAGGAGACGCTGGCCCCGCAGCAGGCCTGGCCGGTGCCTGCGCCACAGGCGGAGTGGCACGAGGTGGTGCGACCGGGGCAGGAGGCTGCGGGCGTGCAGCAACTGGCGCCTTGGGCGCGGGCGGCAACACGACCGGTGCGGGTCGGGGCATCGCCGGCATCCGTGCGGTCGGCGGCGACAAGTTCGGTGCCGCTACCGGCGGCTTCGGCGGCGCGGGCACTGCCGGTGCCACGGGCACGTTCGGCGCCTGGATCTCCGCCAGCTTTTGTGGTTGCGCCTCGAACGTGTTCTTGCAGGTCGGGCACCGCAACATTCGCCCCAGCATGTGTTCGAGCACCCGCAAGGGGTTCTGACAATGAGCACAGGCCACGCGATAGCTTTTCTCGGGGTCAGGCGCAGCGCTGCTGGGGGCCAGCACCGTCTTCTTGCCACGCTGCGGCGGCGGGGCTCCAGGGGCTACCACCACCCCGGGCGCCTGCGCCTCGTTGGTGAGGAGCGATTGCTTGGGAGCCGGCCCGGTTCGCTGCGCCACGAAGTTGGTGGCACACAGCGGGCAACGCAGCATCTTGCCCAGGTAGCTCTCGGGCAGCCTCAGCCGACGCTGGCAACTGACGCACGCGGTCACCAGCGAAGAGACCGAATCCGCGGGCCGTTCCTCCTTGCCCGTGGTGCCGGGCAAAAACGAACTCCCGTTATTCTGGGCCTTGAACACCGAGGCGCACAGGGGACAGCGGATCGACTTTCCAAACAGATTCTCTGGCAGTCGCAACGAACCGTTGCATTGACCGCACTTGATAACAAGGGACATGCGTGCTCCGAGATCGAGCGGCCGTACGGACTTCCGCGAGCTGAGTAGGAGAATCGTACTGGCGCTGCTTGGACAGGTAAAGAAAAAAACTCGTGGTTCCGCGGACCGCCATGCCCCCGGATCCCTGCATCTCATACATCTTTTTGTCGCGCAGTGGCGGGCCGAGGTTCCGAAAATGGACGCGTCGAGTTCGTCCCACCCTTGTCAAGTGGTGGCCGCCGCGCTGGAGGTGGCGCAGAGTCGCAATAATGAGCGGACGTGCCCTCGAGAACGGTACCACAGCCAAAACAATATCAGCAGAGACCCGTCGAATTCAAGACGCATGAGCGGGCGACCGATCAACGATCGACGGTGCCGGCGATTTGCACAGGAGTGCTAGATTTGACATGACTCCCCACGCTCGGCCCCTTGACAATGACTGGCGAAAGCCCCAGAATTGAAAAAGTGGCCCCCATCGTCTAGTGGCCTAGGATGTCTGGTTCTCAGCCAGAAGACAGGGGTTCGAGTCCCCTTGGGGGTATACTTCTCAGTACACTCAGTGGCCCGCCGGCATCATCCTTGCCGGCGGGCTTTTTCTTGGCTCTGAACACAACACCTCCCCGATCTCGTCCCCTGTCGATCCTCCACTCGCGATGTACACTCCAAAGGGCACGCACGGGCAGGAGTGCAATCTTTCGCGCGTGTTTGTCGAGCGGAAGTGCGGCAGCTTGTCGAGCGCGCCGCTCACGTCGAGCACCTTCGGATGAGGTCTCCATTGATAGCCTGTTCCAGGTCAGGGATGAACTTGCTGTCTCCCAAGTAGGTTGAGCCATGCCGGTTGCCACTCCTTGGCCCGTCACGATATGCTGGCTCTATGAGCATCACCACGAGTCCACCCCCCGAATACAACGTTACCGGGCAAGATTACAAGCAGCGCGGCCATCTCCGCTTTGGCGGGCCGATCATCGACATTCACGCCCATGTCATGTTGACACGGCCCGGCGATCCTCCGAGCGGGCCGCCCCTGGGCACCGGGCCCGATGCTTCGAGCGACCAGGCGGCCACCATGCTCGAGGTCGCCAGCGACTTCGGCATCGTGCAGACCTACTCGATGTGTCTGCCCGCTGACATCCCGATCCTGCGTGCCCGTTTCGGCAGCAAGCTCGAGTTCAACGGTTCGATCATCAAGAAGAAGATCGACGACCCGGACGACGACGCCTATCGCCTGCTCGATGAGTTCTTGAAGCAGGGCGTGAAGATCATCAAGTTCTGGGGCGCGCCGCGCGGCCGCGAACGCGGGCTGCTCCTCGATACTCCCTGGCGCATCGAATCGGCCCGCCGCGCCCTTGCGGCCGGCGTCCGAGTCTTCATGGTTCACTGTGCCGATCCGGACGTCTGGTTCCAGAATGTCTATGCCGACGCGACCAAGTTCGGCACCAAGCCCGACCAGTATCGCCACCTTCAGAATCTGCTGGAACGGTTCCCGGAAGCGACGTGGATCGCGGCTCACATGGGAGGCGATCCCGAACACCCCGATCACCTCGAGGAATTGCTCGTCAAGTACCCGCACCTGCGCATCGACACCAGTGCCACCAAGTGGCAGGTGCGCGAGGTCTCACCGCGACGGCAAGCAATCCGCGACCTGATCTGCCGGCATCCCGGTCGCTTCCTGTTCGGCGTCGATCTGGTGACGCGGCATCAACTGACACGCGAGCATTACGTGCGCCGCTACTGGTGTCAGCGGACCTTGTGGGAAGGCAACGGGCAGGGCCGCAGCCCGATCGCGGATCCCGACTACAAGCCGCGCGAAGGCGAGCCCGCCACGCCACTCTTGCACGGCGTGGACATGCCCGACGAAGTGCTTCAGAAGGTGTATCACGACAACGCGCTGGCTCTGTTCCGTTAGCCCGACGCGCCAGCGAGGGAGCCGGGCGACC
>JBFWSD010000509.1:0-5633 GCA_050248575.1 Gemmataceae bacterium | reverse complement strand
TGCGCACGACCTGAGGAGGACGTTCCCCTGGGCTGACGAGTTCCACCCCTTTGGGGTGAGTCCACCCTTTCTGGGGTGATTGCATCCCTGGCGGTCAGGAAGAAGGTAACGAACATGCCGATCGCGGACAAAGACGTGAAATGGGTAGTCGAGCCGCACATGGGGCTGCTCGAGCAGCTGTATCTGCCCGCCCTCTTCCAGGGCTTGCAGACTACCTTCAAGCACATGTTCGGGCCGACGGTCACCGTGCAATACCCCGAGCAAGAGCCGAAGCTGCCCCCCAACTATCGCGGCGTGCACCGGCTCAACCGCGACGAGGCGGGCCGCGTCAAGTGTGTCGCCTGCTACATGTGTGCCACTGCCTGCCCGGCGCACTGCATCGACATCGTCGCCGCCCCGGCCCCGCGCGACTGGAAGGATCGCGAGAAGTACCCCGAGACCTTCGTGATCGACGAGCTGCGCTGCATCTACTGCGGCATGTGCGAGGAAGCCTGCCCGGTCGACGCCATCGAGCTCACCTCGCTCTACGACCTGACCGGTCATAGCCGCGAGGAAATGATGTACGACAAGGAAAAGCTGCTGGCGGTGTTCGACCAGACATCGAAGACGGTAGCCGATCCGATCCGTACCAGCGCCGGCCCGCTGGGCCCGGCTTCGGAACCTCCAAAATAACAGTGGCCAGTGATCAGTGGTGAGTGGCCAGTTGCTAGATCGAGGTAAACGTGAATACGCCTCCTCTCGAGTTATGGCACATCCTGTTGCCCGTCGGGCTGGGACTGGTGGCCATCTACTGGATGCTGCCGGGCTCGCGGCGCATGCCGCCCGTGCTGGGCGGGCTGCTCGGCGCGGTCGCCCTCCTCGCGGCGGGCCGCTTCCTGGTCCGCTTCGAGGTCGTCACCGTCGAGCTGGTGCTCTTCTACATCTTCTCCGGACTAGCGCTCCTGGCCGCCGGACTGATGATCACCCAGCGCAATCCCGTGCATGCCGCCCTCTCCTTCGCCGTGGTCGTGCTCAGTACCTGCGGGCTGTTCCTGTTGCAAGCGGCCCCTTTCTTGATGGCGGCCACCATCATCGTCTATGCCGGCGCCATCATCGTCACGTTCCTGTTCGTGATCATGCTGGCGCAGCAATCGGGTATCGACAGCGCCGATGCCCGCTCGCGCGAACCGTTCCTGTCCAGCCTGGCCGGCTTCGTGCTGCTTGGCTCCCTCATCTACGTCTTGCAGATCAACTACAACACCAAGCAATTCGATGACGTGAGCGCGCGGCTGCACCGTGCCCTGCAGGCCGACACCGCCGAAGGGATGAAGAACGCTCTCGAGGAGGGCTACGAACCGGGCAACAACTTCTTCAAAGCCCTGCGCAGGGTCGAAGTCGAACAGTCTGCCGGCGAACCGGTCCTGCTTGGCAAAAAGATCGAAATCAGCGACTACGAGCAACCCTGGTTGTTCGCGGAGGCCGACGGAGACACCAAGACGATGCGGCAGGTGCTGGAACATCTTGCCGCCACCGTGCAGGCGGCGCGGGAGATGACGGGCAGCCGCCAGCCGCTGCCGCAACTGCGGATGTCGAGCTTCGCCGGACAGGCATCGAACGAACTGCTGCCCCCGGACAATCTGGGCCGGCCCCAGCTGCCCGCGGCCAACGTGGCCGGGCTGGGCCGCACCCTCTTCAGCGATTATCTGGTGGCCGTCGAACTGGCCGCCACCTTGCTGCTGGTTGCCGTCATCGGCGCCATCGTCATCTCGTTCCGACGCGCGGAGGCACAGCGATGAGTCCCCTGACGGCATTGCAGAACTACCTGGTGGTCGGCGCCCTGTTGTTCGCGCTGGGCCTGATCGGCTTCCTGACGCGGCGGAACCTGATCATCATGTTCCTGTCGGCGGAGATGATGCTGCAAGGAGTGGCCCTCAACCTGGTGGCGTTCGCACGCTTCCGGGGCAACTTGCACGGGCAGGTCTTCGTGCTGTTCATGTTGACGGTGGCCGCCTGCGAGGCCGCCATCGCCCTGGCCCTGTTTCTGGTCCTGTATCAGCGCCGCCACACGCTCGATGTCAGCGAGTGGCAAGATTTGCGCGAGCCCGGTCTCGACCCAACGATCGACGAGGAACCGCTGCCCGCGCCGCCGCCGGAAGAGCCCATGCCCAAGCTGACCCCCGCCGGCCGCGAACCGGAGAAAGTGGGCGCGAAGAGTGACGTGAGCGGTAGTTAGCACCGGCGAGCCCGGAGCGTGAGCGACGGGAGGACCCGCCAAGAACTGGTTCTTGCTGACCACTGATAGCTGACTGCTAATAGGTGATAGCTAACTGCTGATGGCTACCGACTGCTGATAGCTACGAATGAGGATCCCATGGCTGACCTGCTCTGGCTGATACCGACGTTCCCCTTCGTGGGCAGCATGCTGATCTGGTTTCTCGGCAAGCCGCTCTTGAAGTCGCAGAGCCACTGGCCGTGCATCCTGGGGGCCATCGGCGCCTGCGTGGTGTCGTTCATGGTGTTCTTCGCCGTGCGTGCCCAGCCCGTGGGCTACCAGTCGTTCACCGCCTACTACACCTGGATGCAGGCGGGCAACTTCGACGTTTCCTTCTCGCTGCGTGCCGACGCGCTCACTGCCATCATGCTGGTCACGGTCACCTTCGTGGGCAGCCTCATCACGATCTACTCGGCGGGCTACATGCACGGCGATCCGGGCTACCCGCGCTATTTCGCCGCCGTCTCGCTGTTCATCTCCGCCATGACGATTCTCGTGCTGGGCAACAACTTCATCATGCTCTATGCGGGCTGGGAAGGCGTGGGCCTGTGCAGCTACTTGCTGGTCGGCTTCTGGTTCGCCAAGCCGTCGGCGGCGGCGGCAGCCCGCAAGGCATTCCTGGTCACGCGCCTGGGCGACTTCGGCTTCGCGCTCGGAATTCTGCTGATCTGGGCTTTCCTGGGCACGGTCGACTACACGAACGCGGAAGGCACCGGCGTCTTCGATCGTGTCCACGAGTTCCATGGCCACGAAGGACTGCTCCTGGCTGCCTGCCTCTTGCTCTTCTGCGGCGCGATCGGCAAGTCGGCCCAGTTCCCGCTGCACGTGTGGTTGCCCGACGCCATGGAAGGCCCGTCGCCGGTCAGCGCGCTCATTCACGCAGCGACGATGGTGACCGCGGGCGTGTACATGGTGGCCCGCTGCATGCCGCTCTTTCGCGAGGTGCCCGTGGCCCTCGCGGTGGTCGCGGGCATCGGGGCCATCTCGGCCTTCATCGCGGCGCTGGCGGCCCTCACTCAGACCGATCTCAAACGCGTGCTCGCCTATTCCACGATCAGCCAGCTGGGCTACATGTTCCTGGCCCTGGGCTGTGCCGTCAACGAAGAGCTGGTGCCCATCGCCGTGGTCGCCGGCATCTTCCACCTGTTCACGCACGCCTTCTTCAAGGCCCTGCTCTTCCTGTCGGCGGGCAGCGTCATGCACGCCATGAACAACATCATCGACATGCGCCGCTTCAGCGGGCTGCGCAAATTGATGCCGCTCACCCATATTGGCTTCCTGTGCGGGGCGCTGGCCCTGTCCGGTTTCCCGCTCGCCTCGGGCTTCTGGAGCAAGGACGAGATCCTGGGCGTGGCCTTCGAGGCTTCGCACGAGAGCCCGATCCTGGGCAAGTACTACATGATCTGCTTCCTGCTCGGGCTGGTGACCGCCGGGCTGACCGCTTTCTACACCTTCCGCGCCTATTTCCTCACCTTCTGGGGCCCCGAAAAGATCCCCCACGAAGCGGGCCACCACGCCCACGAGAATCCCTACGTGATGACCATCCCGCTCTTGATCCTGGGCGCGTTTGCCCTCTTTGCCGGGCTGGTGTTCGGCCCGACCGGCCTGTTCGCCGACATGGTGACGCGCACACCCGGGCTGGGCACCATCGAGTCCCACGGTCTCGATATCATCCTCATGCTGGGCGGCACGGTGTTTGTGCTCGCCGGCATCGGCACGGCCTACTGGTTCTATGTGGCGAGGCCGGGCACGGCGGACGAGCTGGCCTCGGCCAGCCCGGGCCTCTACGAGCTGTCGCTCAACAAGTTCTATATCGACGAGATCTACGACTGGGCCATCGTCAAGGCGATGACGGGCTGGGCGGTCTTCTGCCGCATCTTCGACCTCCACGTACTCGACGGGCTCATCGATCTGATTGCCTTCATCCCGCGCTGGCTGGGAGCGGTGTTTTTCCGACCGATCCAGAACGGGCTGGTGCAGTTTTACGCCCTGGCCATGGTGCTGGGCGTGACAGTGTTCCTGGTAGCCCTCGTGCGGGCCCTGACCGGGTGATGACGACGCATGGGTGTTCGATATGTTGGCTGATTGATGTTGAGTGTTGGACGTTCGGGTTTGAACCACACGCTCAGAATCAAGTTGCGAGCATCCAGCTTGAACGCTCATTATCGAACGACTTGACGAGGCATCCACGTGAATGATCTAGCTGTAGCCGCGGCCCTGAGGCACGCCTTTTCGCTGGCCCTGCCGGAGATCATGATGATCGCCACGGCGTGCGTGATGTTCCTGGGGGGCACGTTCCGCAAGGGACGCGACCTGTGGGGGCTGTTTGGCCTGCTCGGCCTGGCGCTGGGGCTGCTGGCCTTGAAACATTCGCCTATTGAAGGGGCCCTGCCCAACAGCGAGTTCATCTATGCCTCGCCCCTCTTCTACGATCGGCTGGCCTTCCTGATCAAGGGGATCGCCATCGTCGGCGGCGTCTTGCTGGTGCTCTTCAGCTGGCAGGAGGTCTCCGACGACCTGGCCGCCGAGTACCATGCCTGCATCTTGCTCATCGTGGCGGGTGTGTGCCTGACGGCCACCTCCAACGACCTGATCACTTTGTTCCTGGCCCTCGAGCTGATCAGCATTCCGACCTACGTGGTGCTTTACATTCCGCGCCGCGACGAGCCCGCCCAGGAAGCGGCGACCAAGTACTTCTTGCTCAGCGTGCTCTCCTCGGCCTTCCTGCTGTTCGGCTTCAGCTACCTGTACGGGCTGACCGGCACCACCAACATCCCGGCGATCATCGACACGTTGCAGCAAGGGCGCGGCGGTGCGCCGGTGTTACCCCTGGCGCTCGTGGCCCTGGTGATGATCGTGGCCGGGCTCGGTTTCAAGATCACCGCGGTACCGTTCCACTTCTACGCCCCCGACGTCTACCAGGGCACGGCCACGGTGACGGCAGCGCTACTTGCATTCGTACCCAAGGTGGCGGGCTTCGTGGCTTTGGTGCGCGTCCTGGGCTTTGTCTGGGCGGGCCGCGCCGACGCCGGGCTCGCCTTCGGCACCCAGTTGCCCTTGCTCCTCTGGATTCTCGCCGCCGTGACCATGACTCTGGGCAACTTCCTTGCCCTCTTGCAGACCAACGTCAAGCGGCTGCTGGCCTATTCCAGCGTGGCCCATGCGGGCTACATGCTCATCGGTCTCACCGTGGCCCAGGACCTGGGGAACTCCGAATCGACCATCCCAGGCGGCATCCAGGCCATCCTCTTCTACCTGGTCGCTTACGGGGCCATGACGATCGGCGCCTTCGCCGTGCTCGCCTACCTGAGCACGCCCGAGCGGCCCGTGGAGACGGAAGACGATCTGTCCGGCCTGGGTCTGAGTCATCCGAAGATAGCCC